>DATMEE010000515.1:0-8179 GCA_035557035.1 Phycisphaerae bacterium | reverse complement strand
ATTTCACTGAAAACTATTCAACAGCGATCCCACCACCAATCCCCAGCCGTCGGCCAGGACGAACAACATCAACTTGAACGGCAGCGAAATCAGCACCGGCGGCAACATCATCATGCCCATGCTGATAAGGATCGACGCGATCACCATGTCGATGACCAGGAACGGCAGATAAATCCGAAAGCCCATCGCGAACGCCGTCTTCAATTCGCTCAGCACAAAGGCCGGAATCAGCTCCGACAGATTCACGTCCTGATGCTTAAGCTGCACGTCCGCCGGAATCGGCTCATCGCGGGCATATTCGACGAACAAATAAACATGCTCCTGGTTGTCGGCCGCCTCGATCTGGCGAAACATAAATTCTCGCAGCGGCGCGACGCCCTGCGTGAACGCGTCGGCCTGGCCCATCGTGCCGTTGAGATACGGATCGACGGCCGCCGTCTTCATCTTCGCCCACGTCGGCGCCATCACCAGCATGGTCATGATGAGCGAAAGACCCGTGAGAACCTGGCCCGGCGGAAGCTGCTGGGTGCCGAGTGCCTGCCTCAGCAGCGCCAACACCACCATGATGCGCGTGAAACTGGTCATCATGATGAGGATCGAGGGCGCGAGGGAGAGCACCGTCAGCATGACGAGAATCTTGAGCGATGCGCTGACGCCCTGTGCATCTTTCGCCGGCGGGAAAAGCTGGCCCACGTCGGGAATGCCCGCGGGATTCGGCTCGGGCGCATCACTGATGGACTGCGGGGTATTGGGGGTCGCGGCGGCGGCGCCCTCGGAAACCGATTGAGCGCGCACGGCAACGGGAACAACGAATCCTCCGAGCAGAGGAATCAATGCCAACCATCGAGCAAATTGCGTTCGCCGATTTCGGCGAAGCGGCCAGGACATCGCGCAACTCCTTTGCGCTGTTTCGGGCGACGCGATCTAACGCGATCCGATCGCCCGGGACACCGGCTCCGCCGGGCCTCCAACACTTTTCGACATCTTTCGGACGCGATCGAGCAGACCGCGCACCTCGGTCTGCGTCGTGGAAAGGGCCCGCGCGCCGATCACGGAGTCGTTCGCCGCCGCGCCGTTCCCCTCATCCTCCAACGAATCCGCTTCAGTCGCCGAGGTCTGGGCCATATTGTTGAACAGCGTCGAAAACGAACCTGAGCGACCGCTCTCCAATTGCGCCAGCAGAGACGATGCTTCCTGAGCGTCACAAATTTCCGAGAGCGAAGTGATTCGCTCGGGCGTGACGCCAATCAGAACCAGCCGCCGCCCAACACGAACAAGGCAAACGCTTTGCTTCGTCGAAATCGACTGCCGTGCCACGACCTTCAGCGCGTCGCCGCCGCTTGATCGCAGCGTTCGCGGCATCCAGCGCTTGGCTGCATATGTCAGCCCGCCGACCACGAGCAGCACCGCGCACAGCGGCCAGAACATGTCGGAAAAACTGGCCGGCGACGTGCCTGCCGTGCGTCGCTTCACGTCCGCCTTTCCGCTTGCCGCGGGTGGGCGCGAAATAATCTTTGATTCCGAACTGGAATCGCCCCCCCTCGACACGAGGGCCGAACTCGAATCCCCCACACGGTCTTCGTCTCCGCGTGCGATTGGGGAACCGAGAAGCAGTATCGCCGCGAAACATCCCGCGGTGGCCAGCGAGCGCAGACGAGTCGATCGCATAAGCAACAACATGCGGCCTCTCATCCCTAACCGGCCGTGGCGACCACTTCGGTCGCGCCGGGAAGAATCTCGCTGATGCGCACACAGAAATTATCGTTAAGCACCAGCACCTCGCCGCGCGCCACCAGGCGGTCGTTCACCAGCACGTCGACCGGGTCGCCGGCGAGCTTGTCCAGCTCGACCACGGAGCCCTCGCCAAGTTTGAGCACGTCGTCGATGTACATGTCCGCGCGGCCCAACTCGATCTTCACGTCGAGATGGACATCGCCGAGCAAGGAAATGCCCCGGGCTTCCTCGTCGGACATCGCCCCGCCACCGAAATCGGGCAGGTCGAGTCGAAGAGCGCCCGATGGAAGCAGTGACGAGACATCTGCACCGGCGTTCGCTGAAGCGCTATGCGCTCCCGCATTTTGCCCCACGGGTTTTTCGTCCGGTCGACCTTCAGAATAGACGTTTCCAGCGGCCTGCGATTCGGAAACTTGAGCGACCGTCGCGTTCTCGTGTTCGCCGGCGATGCGTTCGACAGCGTCTACCGCGGACACTACCGCGGCAGGGGGTTGAGCACTCGCCGCTTCACCTGCGCCGGCTGCCAGCGCCGCGTCTATGTCATCCTGTGAGACAGACGCCGGATCGTTGGATTTGTCTTCGGCCATTCCTCACCATCCAAAGTCGCTCAGGCCTCGCACCCGCCTTTTAGAAACCCATCGGCACCGGAGTGAATTCGGGAATCAACACTTCTTCGATGACTTCCTTCTCGCCCAGCAGCTCGCCCAATTCGAAGTGTATTTTCCGTTTGAGCGTCTCGAGGCCCGGCTCGCCGAGGTGCGCGCCATCCGCGCTGCGAATGATCCGGCTGATGACGTCCGTGACCGTGGCCTTGCGATTTTTAAGGAAGTCCTCGCTGATCGTGCTTTCCTTGTCCGCGGGAACCTTGATTCCGATGGTGACGCTGTACAGCATCGGCTTCGCGCCGTTAGCGTTCTGCACGCGAACGCGGGCGACTTCGATTTCCTTGCTGTCGCCGAAGGGCTGCGTGGTGACTTCGAGATGCTCCATCCCGACCGTCGGGTCCGGCTCGGCGCCGAAAAACTTCATCGCAAAGAAGATCCCCACGCCTTCGATCAGCATAAGTCCACCGACCATGCCGATCGTCGCGTACGACTTCGGTTTCTTCGCCGGGCTCCCGCCCGCCGGGTCATTCGCCTTCACTTTGTCTGCTGCGGCTGCGGCATCCGCCATAATTCAACCATCCTCGCGCGCCTTGGCGCGCCGAATCGTCACACGGTATGTGTTTATCGGTCGAAATGGGCGCAGACTACACCGGCGGCCGCGCCGATTCTGCGCGATAGGGCGACAGCGCTCCGGCATCGAGCGCAGTTATTGCCGTGTTGAGTGGCATAAAAGCCGTCATCTCGCCGCAGCGAGTCGCCGGGGCGGGCTGACGAGCAACAGCGAGGAAGGATCTTGCGGAATCCGAGCTAAGTCTAATTCACAGCGAAACGCGCTTCGGACGCAAGATTCTTCTCCCGGCGCGCCGGGATCAGAATGACGGCACAGGACTATCTCCGCGCAACGAGCAGCAGTTCCTGCAAGAGTTGGTCGGATGTCGAAATTATGCGGCTTGCCGCCGAAAATGCAGTAGATGAAGTAATGAGATTGATAAACTCCCGCGATAGGTCGACGTTGCTCAGTTCCAAAGCACCCGCCGTCACTTTCCCTGCTCCCAGTGTCAGCGGCGGGGTGATGCGTGCGTCGCCGCTGTTGGGCCCGACGAAATAGACGTTGTTCGACCGGGCCAACAGGCCCTCCTGATTGGCAAAGGTGGCCACGGCGATCTGCCCGAGCGTCTGGTTCAAACCATTGCTGAACGTCCCGGTGATGACGCCGTCCTCGCCAATGCTGTAATCAAGCAGCGTGCCGGTGGAGAAGCCATCCTGAAAGCTCATCACCACGGTCGAATCGCCGCTGACGGCCAAGCCGCTCAAACGCGAGAAATCGATCGACACGGACTGCGGATCGTTCGCGCCGGTGCCCACGCGATTCATGAGAAACGAATTGGACGGCGACTCGACGAATTGTCCATTGCCGTCGAAGGTGACCGTGCCGGTGCCGACAGAGTAGTCGAGATCGGAGTCGTCTCCCGAGCCGACGTAGAACCGCCACGTCGCGGTCGAGGTGTCGCGCGATTCGAGAACCAGGGTCATGTCGACGGTCATCGGCGAGCCAAGGCTGTCATAAACGACAAACGTCGTATGCGTGCTCTCACCATTGGCCGCCTGGGCTTCGTTGAACAGGAATGGCACCTGCGTGGCCCCGGTGCTGGTCAGCTCGCCGGCCTGGATCGACAGCGCGTTCTGGGTGCCGACGTTCCCGCGCAACTCCATGCGGCCATCGGTCGTGACGCCCGTGCCGGGATTGCCGCCGACGCCTGTAGTCGTGTCGATGCCGACCACTTCATCCATCCATGCGAGAAAGTCTGCCACGGTCGTGCCGGTCGTGCCGACAACGAAGTCCGCGTTGGGAACGTCGCGCCCGCCACGAGAGACGCCGCTCATGGTGATCACGTCGCCGTTGGCGAAGAGACCGGCGCCGATGCCGGCGGTGGTTCGAATGTTCGTGAGCGCCGTGCCGGGGCCGGTGATGTCGTTGAGCTGAACGCCCGTCGTCGCGTTGTACAGGACGTCGGAGGTAAGAATCGTCCCCTGCGTGGCGACCTCACGGCTGCCGCTGGAGTCGACCGTGCCGTCGAGCTGAACGGTTTCGGTGCCGCGTGCCGTGGTAAGGACGCCGAGCGGAATGGAAATATCTCCCACGGCGCCCGGAACAATGTCAAAATCCGAGGTGACGCTGTATCCCTGCACGAAAAAGCCGTCGACCGAGAGCAGGCGATTGTCGGCGCTGAGAACAAATCCGCCGTCGCGCGTGAACACGCGCTCGTTTTCCGGCGTGCGCAGCACAAAAAAGCCGTCGCCTTCGATCGCGAGATCGCTGGGCACGCCGGTGGTCTCGACCGAGCCGGGCGTGAACGATCGCTGAATCGATCCGATCGTGGCGCCCAGGCCGATCTGCACCGGGTTCGTCCCGCCCTGCGTGCCGCTGGGCTTGGTGCCGGCCGCAAGGGTGCGTGCGAACTGGGTTTGGAAGATCGTTCGCGAGCCTTTGAAGCCGGTGGTGTTTATGTTGGCGATGTTGTCGCCGATGATGTCGAGCCGAAACTGGCTGGCGTTCAATCCCGAAAGGCCGGTGAACAGGGATGACGTGAGACCCATTTAGCTTCTCCACTGATTGGCGAGTGGTGAATTTCGTGATTGCTGATTCGGATTTGGAATTTCAAATTTCAAATCTGGGATTACATATTTCAAATCTCAAATCTCAAATTTGAAATCTGATATTTCAAATTGCGCCGCGCGGCGTGAACATTGACTGAAGCAACGTGGAAACCGGGTCCTGCCCCGCAGCCTGCAGCGCGTTCTGCTTACTCGACGCAAGTTCGAGCGACTTGAGCTTCGCCCCCGCCATTGCCGTCGGCGCGGGATTCTGTCCCGTCGGCCCTTCAGGATTCTCCTCGGTGCCATCGTCCGGCACGACGATCTTCACCTTCTCCACCGTATCGGCGAAGACCGATTCGCCGGTGTGCAGCTTCAAGATCGCCTTGCCTTCGTCGTTATATTCCAATCCGAGCACGACGCCCTCGGCCTTCGTCTGGTGTCCATCCTCGCCGGCGATCGGCTCGCCTGCCTCGTCCACTGCGGGTCCGAGCACATACAAACCAATGAGACTCGCAGGCTCGCTGAATTTCTCCGACGAAAGGTTGTCGAGAATCTCGGTCTGAGATTCGAGCGCCTTCACTTGAGCATCGAGGGTATCGGACAGCCGCGTCGACTGCTCGATCTGCCGGATGTTTGACATCTGTGATAGGAGTTGCTGATTGTCCTGCGGCTTCAGCGGGTCCTGCGCCTGGAGCTGCGCGATCATCAGGGCGAAGAAGTCCTCGCTGCGCAGATCGTTGAAGCCGACGGTCGATGTGCCGCTGGGGTTCGTGTTTGCGGGGGCAGTTGTCGGTGCGATGGTCATCGCCGTGCTTTCTCGTTGTGGGCGATCGCGATCATCCGTGATCCGCGATGGCTCAGGCTACCAGGTTGACCGATCCCTCCCGGATCGGCGGCCACTGCTGTGTCATGGCAATCGATTGATTCGCGAACTCGTCGGTCGAGCGGGACGGAGTCCAGTCAGCGGACCCGCCATCAGAAGCGCCGTCATGGCCGGCCGATCCGCGCCACCCCGGCTGATCTTGATGGCGTGTCCAGCTCGACGACGGGCCTTGCTCGTTTTGCGTAAATTCGCTCGAACGCTGACGGCTCAGTTCGTTTCTGGCGTCGGCGGTTTCGGAAGATTTGGTGACGACGTGGGTGTGCTCGACGCGAATGCCGTGCTCCGCCAATGCGTCGTGCAGGTCGCCCATGCGGGATTCAATCAGCCGTGTCACTCCCGCGTTCTCGGTCTGCACGTTGAGTGTCATAACGCCGTCACGCATTTTGATCTGCACGCTGACCTGCCCAAGCTCCGGCGGATCGAGCCGCATGGTGGCCTGAAACCGCCCGGGCGAGCCTGAGGTTTGCAGCGAACGCGCGAGACTTTCGATCCCGCCGACCTGTTCGTCACGGCCGGACAGCAATTCGGCGACTGCAATCGGAGACGAGGCGGGGACGTGAGCCGCTCCGCCGGTCCCGAGACTCCCGCCCGCGGCCGTGCCATGCTGAACGTCTTGCGCCGCGCTCCCCGTCAGGTCGTCGATGATGCGGTTTGCCCCTGCGCCCTGCTCCATCATTCCATGCACCAGCAGGCGGGCGATGGACGCAGCCGGGCTGTCGCCTCGACCGGATGTCACCTGCGCCTCGTCCGCACGGTTTGGAGCAGTTTCGGATGTCGGCATCGTGGCAATCATTTTCGACGACAATTTGTTCCCAATGGTCGCGGGCCGTTTGGCACTTCCTCCGAGAGTCGCTGATGCGCTTTGCATCCAAGACGCATCGCTTGATCCCTCGCGCCGGTCGTCAACAGATCGGCGAACTTTCCGTTGAAACATACTTTCGCCGACAGGCGCCGTATCGGACGGCCGCTCCTGCGCAGCCGCCTGCAAATTCGGGTGAGCGGGAGACGGCGCGACGGGCTTCGCGTTCTCCAGTGCGTTCTGTTTCGCGGCGGCTTGGCGACGATCGACGCCGGTAGCCACGACATCGCCGCTGCCGGACTCCGGCTCCACCCATGGGTTTATCGCAGTTGAGCGAGGTCTGCCCACATTTTTCAAATCCGGATTTTCATCGACAAATTTTCCGCCTTCCGTCGTCGGAAGAAGACTCAGATTACCCTGTGTGCCGAACCGGCCCGCACTTTCCCCCGGCTGTTCAACGATGTGTCTCGGTGCGGAACCAGCGGAAGCATCCGCGCTCGGCGGCCGCGGACGCGTGGGGGCACGCGATGCTGGCGCAGTGTCCTTTGCGTTCGCGCTTGGAATTTCGCGTTTCGATTCCGATTCAGAGCCGGGTCTTGCAATTTGCGGCTGCACATTGGAACGCCGGCCCGCGATGTCGGCAGCCTGGTTGCCGATCTCGGCCGCCGCGATGGCAAGTTCGCTTTGAACAACGAGTTCCGCCGGAGGTGGGGGAGGTAACAATGTGACTTCGTTCGCCGTCGGCGCAGTGCCGTCCGCCGGATCGGATTCCTCCGAAGAGTATTCGCGATCTTGTTCGACTTGATCAGCCGCGATGTCGGCGGATGACTCGACTGAACTAGTCGCGCGCGCCGATTCAGTCCGTTCGCGTCGCGAGGCCGCGTCGATCAGTGCCGACTTGAAGTCACCGCCGATCTCGCGCGGCTGCGCAGTCAGCGAACCGGCTCGCCCCGCTGTTCGCAGCACCCCGATCGGAATGACACTCGACCCCATGCGGCAGGCGCGCCTTCGCTCGTATCAGCCTGCGTCGAGGTCCTCCGCCTTCGCCGTGCTGCTCTCGTGAAACTGTTCCAGGATGCGCCCGATCCACTGGCGCTCCTCTTCGGTTTTGCACTCTTTGACGATCTTGTTCAGCTTGCGCTGATCCATCGCCTTGAGAATTCGCGTCGCATCCGCCTCCTCCTTCGCCAGCAGCAGTTCCTTCGCCGCCTTGGCCGGAATGCCCGCCAGCGTCTCCATCTCCTTCTGCACGCCGCTGTCGCCCGTCGCCTTTGCAAGCTCCTCGCGTTCGGCGGTGAAGCGGCGTTTTTCCTCCTCGAACGACTCTTTCTCGCGAAGCAGCGCGAGCTGACGGGCCTCCCAGAGGGCGAAGCCGTCCTGAATCTCGCGTTCGCGCCTGGCGAACTCGATCCGCAGACGCTCCGCCGTCTCGCGGTTCTGTTGGATCATGTCGCTCGTCTGCTGGATCGTCCGGGGGGGCTCATCCGCTTTGACTACCGCCTCCGTGTGCTCGGCGCTTTCGGACGTTGGTAGGTTTTCTGCCGCATCGCCGCGCAGGAT
>DATMEE010000514.1:0-3451 GCA_035557035.1 Phycisphaerae bacterium | reverse complement strand
GGATCAAACGTCTCAACTCAGCCAGGTCCATTGCGCGCGTACTGTATGTTGATGAAATCGTGCAATGGAACTTGCGGACGCTTTGAGCTGCCCGCGTCGAAGCCAATCCCGCCAATGCCCGGTTTCTGTGAATTCGATGCCAAGCCCTTCACTTTGTTCTTCATACCACCGCTGAGCGTCGGCTGCATCGACGAGCGCTCGCGGAAGAATCGTGATCCTGCGAGTCAACGCAGGGCCTTAATCGAGCGCGGGCCTGCTCCCAAGGAATCGCAATTCCCGGGTCGCGCCGGTATTCCTCCAGCCGCGCCTCTATTTCACGCCGCTGCGCTTCGCTAATGGGAAGCGACTCCGGTTCGGCAGCAATGCTGTCCCAGATGGTTTCGACGATTTCCAGTCTCTTTTCCGCGGGGAGTGACAAGATGTGTTGCAGGGAGGTTTCGGCGTTCATATCCAAATTCTACGCGGCCGCAGTCGTTCACGGCAACTATTCGTACCCATACCGCTTCAACAATTCCTTCTGCATCGCCGCCGGCATCGCGGCGTAGCGCAGCGGCTCCATCGACCAGCTTGAGCGGCCCTGCGTCAACGTGCGCAGCTTCGTGGCGTACTGGAACATCTCCGCCAGGGGGACCTTGGCATGGATCACGCGATCGCGGCCGCGCATCTCGGTGTCCTCGATGAGGCCGCGGCGGGCGCTGAGATCGCCGCTGACCGGGCCGAAGTAGTCATCGGGCACGGCCACTTCCAGCTTCATCAGCGGTTCGAGAATCACCGGTCCGGCTTTCTTCATGGCGTCTTCGAATGCCTTGCGGGCGGCATTTTCGAACGCCAGCTCCGTGCTTTCCGATTCGCTCTGCTGGCCGCCGAGCAGCGTCACCTTCACGTTCAAGACCGGAAAGCCTCCCAGCCCGCCGACAGAGAGCGTGTCTTCGATGCCCCGCCGCGCGGCTTCGATGAAGTCGGCGCGCAGGGAGCCGTCGAATACGCCATTGACGAATTGGAAAGTTGTCGCCGTTCCGGCAGTCGATGCGCCGGAAGCGGATTCTTCATCGGATGCCCGTCCGGCAGGGGCGCCGGACGCTACTTCTTCCGCGATGGCCGCCATCGGCTCGACAAGCACACGCACTATCGCGAACTGCGGCGAGGCGGCCGTCTTCAGTATGAAGCTGCCCTCGCCCTCGGCCGTCGCCGTGATCGTCTCGCGATAAGCGACCAGCGGCTTGCCCACGCTGACCGGCACGCGAAAGTCGTGTTCCAGCTTGTACGCCAGCACCTCGAGGTGCAGCTCGCCCATGCCGCTGAGGATCGTTTGGCCCATCTCCTTGTTGATCCGATGCTGAAACGTCGGGTCCTGGCGCGACAGCTTTTCCAGCGCGTCGGCCAGGGCGTCGCGGTCCTTGGTGTTCTTCGGCTCGACCGAGACGCTCATGACCGGCGTGGGGAATTCGATTCTTTCCAACACGATGGGCTTGTTCGCGTCGCAGAGCGTGTGGCCGGTGAGGGCGTCCTTCATGCCGACCGCCACGACGATGTCACCCGCGCCGACCAGGTCGATCTGCTCGCGGCGCTTGGCGAACATGCGATAGAGCTTGCTGAGGTTCTCCTTCTTGCCGGTGTTGTTGTTGAACACCCGCGAGTTGCCGCGCAGCGTGCCGCTGTAAATCCGCAGGTAATACAGATCGAGCGGCTTTTCCGCGACGATCTTGAACACCAGCGCCGCGAACGGCTCGTCGTTGCTCGGCTTGCGCGTCACCACCTTCGGGTCCGTCAGGGACGTGGCGCCCTTCACCGGGGGACGATCCAAAGGCGACGGCAGATAATCGAGCACGCCGTCGAGCAACCGCTGCACGCCGACGTGCTTGAGCGACGAGCCGCAGAAAATCGGCTGCACCCGGCTCGACACGGTCGCCCGCCGCAGCACCGGCCGCATCTCCTCCGGAGCGAGCGGCGTACCGTCGAGATACTTCGCCATCAGCCCATCGTCCAGCTCGGCGACTTTCTCTTCGAGATTGTGCCTCCAATGCGACACTTCGTCGCGCATCGCCTCGGGCACGTCGCACTCTTCGATCTTCGAGCCGTCGTCGCCGCTGAAGTAATAAGCCTTCATCGTCATCAGATCGACCAGCCCCTCAAAGGTGGCGTCGGCGCCGATGGGAATCTGCACCGGGATCGGGTGAGCCCCCAGCCGCTTCTCAATCGACTTGACCGACGCGAAAAAATCCGCCCCGATCTTGTCCATCTTGTTGATGAAGCAGATGGCCGGCACGTGGTATTTGCGGGCCTGCCGCCAGACGGTCTCGGACTGGGCCTCGACGCCCTCCTTCGCATCAAAGACGACGATCGCCCCGTCGAGCACCCGCAGGCAGCGCTCGACCTCCGCCGTGAAATCGACGTGGCCCGGCGTGTCGATGAGATTAATCGTGTGATCGCGCCACGGGCATGTCACCGCGGCGCTAAAGATGGTGATGCCGCGGTTCTGCTCCTGCTCGTCGAAATCGGTCGTCGTCGTGCCGTCGTCGACCTCGCCCATGCGGTGCGTGCGGCCGGTGTAGTAGAGTATTCGCTCGGTGGTGGTGGTCTTTCCCGCGTCGATGTGGGCGGCGACGCCGATGTTCCGTACTCTGGAAAGAGGGGAACTCTCTTCCGTGCCATCCTCGTCTGAAGTCTCCGATTTGGTCGCCTGCATAAAAACACTCCGCTGAACGATTTCTTTCCGGCGTTTGAGTTACATGATCTTATAAGATAGGCGCGCGGCGCATTCGTCACAAGCGAGCACCCGTTCCTTTAGCCAGTCCCGAAGGGATCGGGCAAGCGCAATAAAAACCCAGACTTGTAACTTCGATGCGATCCTAGACGCGCGCGCGTGGCGAATTCGCCGAGTCGATCTCTTCGGCCGTCAGAACCACTTGGGACTTGCCCGTCGGCGGCGGAACAAGTTCGACCGGAATAGCGCCGCGTGTTTTTCCCACGATGGGTCTGCTCCTTGCCGTGGTAATGAACGCCACCGCCGCGATGATGATCGTCCCGGCGATGAGCACACGCACGTCGAGCTTCTCGTTGTCGATCGCCCAGCCCAGCATGATCGCCACGATCGGATTGACGTACGCGTAAGTCGACACCCGCGCCGGCGTGCTCACCCGCAAAAGCCACACATACGCCGAAAACCCGATCCACGACCCGAAGACGATCAAATACGCCAGGGCCCAGATGGAGCGCCACGAGACTTCGCTCCACTCGATCCGAACCCAGTCGCCGTTCAACGCTCCCGCGATCGACAGCAGCGCGCCGCCTGCCAGCATCTGAATCGCCGTCGACAAAAGCGGCTCGGGCGGCATCGAAACTTGGCGTGAATAAATCGAGCCGAAAGCCCACAGAAACCCCGCCAGAAGCAGCGCCCCCGCGCCGCGAAGATCGACCGATTCCCCTGCAATGAATTTCTCCGGCCCGACGA
>DATMEE010000513.1:0-3961 GCA_035557035.1 Phycisphaerae bacterium | reverse complement strand
GAAAGGCGAGAACATTCCGGCCGCGGCCTTGCGGACGGCCTCAGGCGCGTGCGGCCAAGCCCGGACGATTTGCGCCAAGTCGTGCGGCAAAGCGCCAAGCAGAACGCCAAGCGCTTTTGCGTCATTTTCATAGGTCGTTATACTGTCACGAGTTGTGGATTCCGCAGGACGGATTGCAAATCCGTTATTCGCCGGTTCGAATCCGGCCGCGGCCTTTTCGCAGTCCGGGAGTTCACGTCTCAATCCCGTTCGCCGGATACCGCTGAATGATAAAAAAAGTTCGGCCATCGACCCGATCCTCCGGCGGTTTGAGGACGGGACTTGAAAACATTCCGAACGCGGAGCTGGACGTGCTCGCGTGTTTGTGGCGCGAGCAGCCGGCGACGGCGCGCGGGATTCGCGAGATGCTGAAAAAGCGGCGGCCGATGGCGCATGGCTCGGTGGTGACGCTGCTGACGCGCCTTGAGCGGAAGGGCATTGTCGCTCGCGAAAAGAGCGCGATCGGCAAAGCGTTTCTCTTCCGAACGTTGACAACGCCGGATGCGATTCATCGAAAGCTGGCCGGAGACTTTCTCGAACGAGCGTTTGCCGGCGACAAGGCCTCTTTGATTCGGGCGGTGCTTGAGGCGTCGCCCGCGACGGCGGAAGAGATCGCGGAAATCGAACGAGTGCTTTCGGCATCTCGATCGCGGCCGAAGAAAAAAGCGTAGCGGGTCGTCATCCCCATATTTTGGCGATACCCGAAAGACTTGGCCGCGATGCGTTGCCAGGTTTTGCCTTGCGACCCGTTCCTACTTAGAGTCTCGGACATGACGGAAGGCGTGATTTCCACCGCAGCGCCCGAGATCGTATCGACGCGGGAGGGCTACGACCGCTGGGCCGAGTTCTACGATGGCGACGACAACCCGCTGGTCCGGCTCGAAGAACCGGTCATGGCAGCCCTGCTGGGCGATGTTTCGCGTCTTCGAGTGCTGGACGTGGGCTGTGGGACCGGGCGCTGGAGCGCTCGCCTGGCATCGTCGGGCGCAAGTGTCACGGCCTTCGATTTCTCGGCGGGCATGTTGGCCCGGGCGCGGATGAAGTCGCCCGGCGTCTCATTTCTCGTTCAGGATGTGCGGTTTGATTTTCCGTTTCGAGACCACACGTTCGATCGCGTCGCCTGCTGCCTGGTTCTTGATCATGTGGCCAATCTGGAAAAACTGTTTCGCGAAATGGGACGGGTTTGTCGCTCCGACGGTTTTGTTGCGATATCAGTCATGCACCCTGCGATGATGCTCAAGGGCACTCAGGCGCGCTTCCGCGATCCGGTCACGGGGCAGGAGACGAGGCCGCGCAGTGAATCGCACGAGATCAGCGATTATGTCAATGCGATACAGCGATCGGGACTGGTCCTCGAGTCCATGCGAGAGTATCGAGCCGATGAAGCGCTGGCCGAGGGCTGCCCGCGAGCGCTGAAATATCTGAATTGGCCGATGCTGCTGACGATCAAGCTGCGCCCATGATAGGGCATTAGAAAGCACGCCGCATGATTGATCCGGACTATGTGCTGTTGCGATGTCCCCACGGGCACGATCTGCAGGCGGCGCGCACCGATTTGGGCAAGGAGCTGGCGTGCCCGGTTTGCAACGCCGTCTTCGCGACATCGCCAGGGGATGCCGGTCCCCCTCCCCCGCCGGCGTCGGGGGCAGACCAAGTTGGCTATGCCACGAGTACGGACGTGCGCATCCTGCCGCGGGCTAAATTTCCGGGGTATACGACATGGATGCTGGCCCTCTGGATCGCGGTTTTCGGATGGATCACGCTGCGGGTGATCTGGAACACGCTTGACCCCACGATTGCCGATCCGAGCGAACTCAAAAAATTGCCGATGCCCGTGCTTATGACGCTGACGATGTTGGACTGTAGCAGTTTTGTCTGTCTGTTCGCGGCGGCGGTGCTGCAGCTCGTGTGGGTTTATCGCATCCATGCCGATGCACTGAAATACGCCAACTACAGCGGCGTCAGTCCCGGTCTCGCGTTGGGGCTTTCACTGATACCGGCCTTCAATGTTCCCTGGACTGGATTCGCGTTGTCGCGACTGGCCAGCTTTGCAGCGGCTGGCGAACGAAGACGGGATGCGACTGCTCTGGCTGCGGTTCACGCGACGAAGGCGGCGTTGCTCACGGGCATTCTTGTGGCGATCAGCATGTGCTCCATTTTTGGGCTTAGCATCGCGGCCGCGTACAGTGCCTATAAGGCGGCCGCGGCGCAGGGGATCGAACGGGACTCGCCTGAAATGCAGGCACGCATTGCGGAGGCGGCGGCCCATTCGCCCATCCTGACCGTCGCGCTTCTGTTGATCTGCACCGCGAGCGTTGTCACCTATCTGTTTGCGGTGCGGCGGCTGGAGGCGTCGCTCTATGCCCGCCTCGGCGCGTTGCCGCGATGACTCGAAGCCCGTCGAACGAAGCGATCCTCTGATAGCACTCGCACGAAACCAACTTCACTAATCAAGAGTCACGAGTCTCGTCGTACGCCCTCCGGGCGAAAAAATCTAGGGAGGCTGATGACCAGAGGTTCACTCGGCTTCGCCTCGTTCACCTCTGGCAACCGTCGCGCGCCCTGCCGGGCGAATACGGATGCCGCGTGTATCACATCCAGTGGATTACCGTCCAAGCGACACGGGACAGCCCAACGGAATATCGATCACCATCCAAGCACAATGCAACCATGAAAAAGCCCGCGTCACGTCCGACGCGGGCTTGTTTGAATCTTATGCGATGATGGGTATCGCGAGGTTTAGCGGCTGTAATATTCGACGATCAGGTTGTAATCGACGTCGAACGGAATGCGGCTGTCTTCCAGCGCGGGCATTCGAGCCACGGTTGCCTCGAACTTGGCGTCGTCGCGCTGCAGCCAGTCGAGTTGAAGGTGAAACTCGGCCGTCTCGCTAATGGCCTTCACGCATTTCGCGCTTTTCTCCTTGAGGCTGACTTTCTGGCCGGCCCCGACGCGAAACGACGCAATGTTCACCTTTTGGCCATCGACCAGGAAGTGGCCGTGGGAGACCATCTGCCGCGCCTGCCAGATCGTGCGCGCCCAGCCGAGGCGGCGGACGACGTTGTCGAGGCGCGTTTCCAGTATTTCGTGAAGGACGACCGGCGTGGTTCGCTTCGATTTGGACGCCTCTTCCATGTAGCGGCGCATCTGGCCGTCACGGACGTTGTAATAGCGGGCGAGCCGCTGCTTGGCGCGCAGGCGCTCGCCGTACAGGCTCTTGCGGCGACCCTTGCCGGCGCCGTGCATGCCCGGCGGGTTCTCGCGACGGAGGCGCATGTGCTTGGGGGTCTCGGCGATGGGGACGCCCAGCGACCGAGACAATCTGACTTTTGGACCGTGATAGGTTCCCATGAAAATAGATCCTCACTTGTCGGTTCGCGCCCGCGAACACCGGAGTGACAAGGCTCCGTCTCTCCGGCAAAGGAGAGGAAGTTGGTTCAGGGCGTACCGCACCGTCACAAAAACGTCGCCGGCTTCATGCGTCGGTGCGGTCCGATGAAGCGCTGATTTCGCCGATCCACATAAGGGTCGAGCGAGCCCTGTAGCTTAACAGACCGGGGAAAAAACGCAAATCCTGCGTTTTGCAGGCAGTTTTCATGGGCGTGGCCAAAGATTTCGGCGGGGTCTAATTTCTGTAGTAAAGGCATTTGGCCAGCACGGCTTTCTCGAAAACCGCTTTTCGCAACTCTCCCAGCACATCCCAAACCTGCATCTCCGACCTGTTGAGTACGCTCCCATCGGGCGCGTCGTTCACCGCGTCGGCCACCTGACTCAGAATCCGATCCACTTCCTGACACACCTGCCGAAGGTATTTTCCCTTCTCCATTCGCAACAGCCGATCCATGGCTATCTCCTTTAACCCGGACCATCCACGCGGGGATTCCATACCTTATGAGCTCCCGCCGGGAAATTGGGCACACCC
>DATMEE010000512.1:0-7469 GCA_035557035.1 Phycisphaerae bacterium | reverse complement strand
AAGGTCGCCGTCTCAACCACGGCGACCTTCTAGACCTGACCAGGTTTCTATCTGCTTCGGAGTGATTCGATGTTTACTGTCCTCTGGACAGGCCAGTTGGCCATATTAGCCCGGGCGCCACCACTGTCAACAAAAAAAGCGGGAACTGCGCCTCCCTTGCGGGAAAAGCGCCGTCCCCGTCCCTGTGTGTTGCATCGGGTCTGTTGGTCTGAGCCGGGGTGCCTCCCGGTGTCGCTGAATCAGCAAGCGGATCCAACGTCGACCGCGGACCTATGCAACTTTCTATGAGCTTGTACCACGTTACGACAAGGAGATTTTACTATGTGTTACGTGGTTTATCAGGACAACATCAACCAGTGGCGCTGGAGGCTCCTCGCGGCCAACGGCCAGATCATCGCAACGTCTGGCGAGGGCTACTGGAACAAGAGCGATTGCCTTCACGGTATTTCCCTGGTGAAGAGCAGTTCGAACGCCCCGGTCATTGAGCGTTAAGCTCATCGTCCACGATCTTCTCGACGTGCGCTGGAGGACCGTAATTCCAGCGCACGTCCGAGAGGATTTTTTGCACCCTCCGAAGCTTAATTCGAAGGGCATTGTCCATCGAACACATCAGACGATCGGCGATTTCAGGGAGTGTGCGCTCAAGGTCGCTCAAATCGTCATCGTGAATCTGAAACATCTTTGGCATAGACATTCCATCGGCGATTCCGAAGAACCCACACTAGTCGAGAGCAGGCCGGTAACTGAGGTCACTGCCTCAGTTTAGCGGTAAACGGCTAACGAACACAAGTTTTTCTGTAAGGTTTTTTCGGAGAGAAAATTGCCCTCTAGGGCCACTCTTCAACTCTCATTATCAGATTGGGCTTGCTCGGTGTTCCAGTCTGACGCGGCGGGGGGGGTTCCAGATTTGAAAATACAGCTTGCAGAGCGAAGAGAACGGAAATCGTGGAATGCACACTCAGGGTTGGATGGAGTCTTCGGTGATGAGGGGGGTTGGGTCGCCGTAGGATGGGGGGACGCCAGGGGCGGTTACTTTTTCACCGCGGTCGATGCGGGCAGCCACGTCCAGGTTGAGGGTGAGGATCTGGGCGAGGAGGTCCCAGTTGGGATTGAAGCCGTAGGCGTCGAGGACGGCGGTGTCGAGTGCTGTGTGGGCGTCTCTGAATTAATGTTTGAGCTCTCGCGAAAATCGAGTTCGTAAGATTTGTCTTTCCGTGCCTCTCGGCGTTTGCTCGGTGTTTCGACGCGCGTATGCCTCTTGCCTTTCCCATTTTCAAGGAGCGGTAGCGACGGCAAGACTTTGAACCAGAGCTTGCGTTTGTCGGGGATAAGCAGTTTTTTCAGAGAATCACCCTCACTCCTGCCCTCTCCTTTCGAGGGCTTCGAGGGAGAGGGAGTATTGCGGCCCCCCACCTCCGTGGGGGGTTCCGATGTTTTTACCCAGTTGACGATGGAGACGTGGACGTTGGCTTCGCCGGACCAGGGCTGGTTTTCCACTGCCTCCACGATGACACCGGATTTTACGATGTGATCTAGGCCGCCGACGCGGGACTGGTTGTTGCGAATGTTCTGTGTCCCGACGAGTCCCGCGCGGCCGGCGACTGGATCAGCCGCGGTACAGGCGGGCAAATGATCATGGGCACGGCGGAACCAGTACACGCAATAGTCGGCCATGCCGGGAACTTCGGGATATGCCCTGCGGACGGCATTGACGTAATCCGCGCCGCGCCAGGGTTTGAGCAGCTTGGCGCCGACGAATGGGGGATTTCCGATGATGACGTCAGTTGCGGGCCACTCGGTGTGGCGGCGCGGCTTTTTCGGCTCGTAGTCGGGCGGGGTCGATCCGTCGATGGGCCAGTCGATGAGGGCGTCGATGCAATGGATGTTGTAGTCGAGGTTGTCGAGGGGGAGCGGCTTTTCGTCGATGTGCAACTCGTCAATGACCAGCTTGTGCGCCAGGCTCATGGTGACTTTGGCCAGCTCGACGGCGAAGGGATTGATGTCCAGACCGAAAAACTGCTTGGTGGTGACGTGGCCAATGAAGCGCTGCACAGCGTCACGCGAAGAGCGTTCCTGAATGCGGTCGACCAACCGGGCTTCAAGGCGCTTGATCTGCTTATAGGCAATGTAGAGAAAGTTGCCGGAGCCGCAGGCGGGGTCGAGCACGCGGAAGCGGCCGAGGCGCTCGCGCAATTTGTGGAGTTCGTCGAGTGTGGTCGCGTTCTCGATGAGCGTGGTCCAGGGATCGACGATCGTGGGCTTGACGATCTTCATGATGTCGATCTGAGTGGTGTAGTGGCCGCCGTAGGCGCGGCGATCTTCCTGCTTCATGGAGTGCTGGAAGATGGTGCCGAAGATGTCGGGGGAGACGTGTGACCACTTCGCCTCGAGTGCGCGATTGAGGTGATTTAGCTCATTCGGTTCCAACTCGACGGGCGCCGGGCGTTGGAAAATGCCGCCATTAAAATAAGGGACTTCCTTAAAGCGTCCGCCGGGGATGCCGCCGGGCGTGGCCATGGCGGTGAAAAGACCATTAAAGAGGTCGTAGGATTTCGAAGGCGAAGAACACTCTTTGACGAGGCCGGCGACGAAGTATTTCGGCAGCAGGCCGATATCCTCGGCGAAAAGCGAGATCAAAAGCTGAAGGATGAAGCGTTGGGCGGTTTCGTGACCGACGTCATTGCGCTGTTTTAGTAGTTTGAAGCAATCGGCGAGTCGATCGGCGGCCTTGCTCGTGACTTCAAATCGATCAACTTCGAAGACAGGCTTCTCGTCGGTGGGGAAGAGGAAATTGAGCGGACCGAACCGGTCGGGCAGTTCCTCCAACGTGAGCCGGTCCATCGGCTCATCGACCTGCTGATCAAAGTCATAAATCCAAAACTCATCGAAATTGCAAAGAACCACGTATTGTGGACGGCCAGGAACCAGGCGTCCCCAGTAGTCGAAGGCTTGCTGGAGATGGCGAGAGAGATCGGCGCCACGTTTCTTCATTTCGATGAGGACAATGGGCTTCCAGACGAAATCGGCGAAGGTGGTGCCGCCGTCGCGTGTTTTCACGCGCGTTTCGAACTTGCCGGTTTCAGGAGCGCGGGGGCGGCCGAAGGCCTTGAAGAGGTGGTCAAGGAAGACCTGAGCTTCGCCTTTTTCGTCGCCAGTAAGGTGAGCGCGGACCCATTCGACAAAGTCGCGAAGGCGATTAATGCGATCTTCGTACATGTGTTCAAGATAGCCGGGAAAACGCTGAAACGTCAAAATGGCGGAGAGGAAGACATTAAAGGCACAGAAGCAAAAAGACGGCGTAGCATAGTCCCTCCTCCCTCGCTCGCGCTTCGGGCACAAAATGTTTCGGCATTTCGACTTTTCAGCGTTTACTCCACACTATCTTTAGCTTAGTAGGTCGGGTCCGAGACCCGACACTGAGTCCGCTCCAGCACCGATGCGCCGAGCAAGCCTCCCCTTCATGTGCTCTACAGTGCAAAACCTGCCCCGAGTTTATCCGCCGTGGCGGACGGCGGGTCCCCAACCCCTTTCTACATTCGCTATTCTCCATTCACCATTCGCGCCGGCGGAGCGCCGAGCCATGCTGATTCATATGTGTCAAAGTGTGGCAACTCAGAAACGCGCCGAGGCGTTTTCGACAGATTTAGGAAATTTAGCCCCGGCGCGCATAACTTCTCGCCCGAAAAAGCCAAAAACAGGAAATTCGCCGAAGCGTTTCAGGCCGTTTCAAGCCATTTCAATCCGGGAAAATTTTCGGGGGGGTTGAAATTGAAAACCAAATCCCCCACCGCCCCCGCCCTCTCTCCGCGTTCATTCTTCCGACGGCCTGCGCCGCGCCGCCTTCCGCTGGCTTGTTCTCTTTTTTTCGGAAAGCCTCCGCTCTCTTGAGCCGGCCGTTGGGCGGGTGGGTTTTCGCTTGCGGCGGGGGCGCAGTGCGATGGAGAGGAGGGTGACGAGGCGGTGCAGGGCTTCGTTGCGGTTGGCGGCCTGTGATCGGTGGCGGGAGGCGACGACGCGGAGTTTTCCATCCTTGTCCAGCCGGGGTCCGAGGGTTTCGAGGATGCGGTTTCGTTGCAAGGCGGTCAGCGATTTGCTGGTTCGCGGGTTGAATTGCAGCGTGGCCCGGGTGGCGACTTTGTTGACGTTCTGCCCGCCCGGCCCGGAACTGGTTGAATACGTGAAGGAAATCTCGGATTCGTCGAGGGCGACGTGGTGATTGATTTGGATCATTGCCCATAGAATACGCGGCATGACCGAAATTTGCCCGCTGGTATTTGAACCGATTTTCCGGGAGAAGGTGTGGGGCGGCCGGAATTTGGCCAGGTTGCTTGACAAGACGCTGCCGCCGGAGGTGGCGATCGGCGAATCGTGGGACTGCGCCGATCTGGAGAACGGCCAGTCGGTCGTCGCCCGCGGCCCGGCCACGGGCCTGACGCTGCATCAATTGATGGAGGAGTGGGGTGAGGGGCTGTTGGGCAGGGTCAAGCCGGTGGATGGCCGGTTTCCGTTGTTGATCAAGTTTCTGGACGCCTGTGAGAATCTGAGCGTGCAGGTGCATCCCGGGGAACCCACCGGTCAAAATGCCGGCGGGCATGGCGCGATCAAGCACGAGGCGTGGCATATCCTGTGGGCGGAGCCGAGTGGCTGCATCTATCGGGGATTTCGGCCGGGGGTAGACGTCGGTGAACTCCGTGATGTGAAGCGCGAGAATCCGGCGATGATTCTTGATTTTCTCCAGCGCATTCCGGTGCGCGCGGGTCAGACGTATTTTCTTCCCGGCGGAACGCCGCACGCGATCGGCGCGGGCGTGGTGCTCGCGGAAGTGCAGACGCCTTCCGACGTGACTTATCGTCTCTACGACTGGGATCGAAAGCGGCCGGCGAGCGATTCGGGGCTGCACGTGGAAGAAGGGTTGGCGAGCATCCGGGACGATGTTGATTTCTCAGCGTTCGAGAAACGCACGCACGTGACCAGCCTGTTCGCGACCATCACGCGGCTGGTCAAGTCGCCGAGCTTCAACATGGAGAAGGTTCGGTTCATCGGTGAGCTGGAACAGGAAATTCCATATGTGGACATGGTCTGCTGGATCGTGCTGGACGGGCGCGGCGAAATATCCTACGGCGGCGGCGATCGACTGGGGTTCGCCAAGGGCGACGTCGTGATCGTGCCGGCCGGGCTGCGGAACGGGCGGGTGCTGACGCTGACGGACTGCACCTGGCTGGAAGTGAGCGTGCCGGTCGATGCGGAGTTTTCGCGGAACCCGCTGCGGGAGGCGGGCGTGGGGCCGACGTTCGTCGAGGATAAGGCCAAGGGACTGGTCCCGCTCAACATTTCGATCGGCCGAGGGTCGGAGGAAAATCGCGACGAGTGACTCGAATTCGGCATCTCGCCTGTGAAATACAAAATTTAGGTAAAGACCCCCATGGAAAAGCGACGTCGGGCCAACTATAAGGGCGGCACCTTCTTAGTCTATTCCCCCTCCGGAAAGCGCCGGGCGCCTCCCCTAAGACGCCCGGCGTTTCCATTTTTACTACGAGTACGAGTCCCGCGGCTCGTAACAGACAGTTCATTTCGACTACTTACACCGCGGCTATACCCATATAATCTGCTTTGCACTCCTTCGCAGGTTACAGCATGAGTCCCCTCCTTCAAGACATGACGGCGCCTTCGCCCGTTCTTCGTTGCTCTCGCGACGGAACCCAGCGGTTGCCGGCGCGGCGGCGTCTCTTTTTGATATTCGCGATGAATGTCCTTTGCACGACCGGATGGGTCTCGGCTGACATTTTCGTGACCCGGGCGGGCGACAAGATCGAGGGCGAGCTGATTGAGGAACGGGACCGCGATTATCGCCTCCGTACGCGTATGGGGGTCATCGATCTCCCCAAAGAGCGCGTGGAGAAAATCATCAAGAAGGCCTCACCCTGGGCCCGGTACACGGCGCGCCGGAAGTCGTGCCCGAATACAGCGGATGCGCATTACGAATTGGCGAAGTGGTGCAAGGGTGAAAAGCTCGACGCGGAATATCGCGATGAACTCAAGCGCGCCATCGAACTTGATCCAGATCATGCGGCCGCGCGCGAGGAGCTGGGGTATCGTCGCAACAAGAAGGGCGATTGGTTTGCGCCGAAATCGGGAAAGGGGCCCACGGCGGACGATGTCGCGGCTCGCCGAGCGGCTGCCGAAGAGGAAAGGCTGCTTCGGAAGCTGGTGACCAACTGGTTCGTCAAGGTGAAGGCGATTCACAAGGGGCGGTTGTCGCGGCGCACCGGCACCCCACGCCGCGAAAAATTCGCCGAGGGCCGCGAACAGATTCTCGCGATTCGCGACCCGCTGGCGATACCGGCCATCACCGGCGTCCTCAGCACGGGCAGCAGGGAAGCGCGTCTCCTGATGGTCGAGGCCCTCGCGGAATTCGAGGAAGACGAAGCCACGATGAATCTTCTTGTCGCGTCCATTCTCGATCCCTCGCTTGAGGTCCGAACAACCGCTGCGGCCGCCCTCGTTCCCCGCAAGGACAAGCGCATCGTCAACCGTCTTATGTCGGCGCTCTACAGCGAGGAAGAGGTGATGCTTCGAAATGCGGCGACGGCGCTGGGCGTCCTGAAAGCGCATTCTGCGGTGGACGATCTGATTGGCGTTCTCTCCAAGGAGATCAAGGCGAAAGTACAGGTTTCGCGTCCGGTGTACCTGGACGGGGTGCGGTCGGAATTCGGGGGATACTACCAATTCTCGCGCGGACAGCAGTCGTTTCGGTATCAGCCGGCGGGGATTGGTTGCCTGGGTCCGGGCAGCATGGTTGGGACCGTGACGGCGACGGAAACGCAGATCGTCACCATCCATCGGACCGAGGTGCAGGAAGCGCTGATCGCCATCACCGGCCAGAACTTCGGATTTGACGTCGGGGATTGGCGGGACTGGTGGTTGAAGAATGAGAAGCGCGATTGAGCGAAGTTCAGGCCGCATACAATGCGGGTCTCGCCTACGCAGCCCCAACTTCCAAAGGCAATCGCAAATTCGTGGTTCGACAGTTCGCATCGGCTCTGGTCGGCCCCGCCGGGCCGGAGATGGCAAAAAAAGGACGAATACCAGGGCCTTGATCGCTCCGCAATCCGGGCCCCTGGCAACAATCGCACGCCCTGCCGGGTGATTGAGTTGCCCAAAGCCGCAGTCTTCGTGTCACTTTCGCCCTTAGCCGTTTCTCATTAGTATTCCCCCTTTCGGAATTCCAACTTTCGCGGAACAATCGACTTCCATTGATCGAAAGGATTATGCGTGCCTCGAGAGAAGATGAAGTTGGAAAATTACGTCGAATCCGTGTCCATCCTGGATCAGGAGGGCAAGGTGGACAAGTCCCTGGAGCCGAAGATCTCCAACGACGATCTTCGCCGCCTGTTCCGGTCCATGCTGCTGACCCGCCGCTACGATGAGCGCATGCTGAAGCTGCAGCGGCAGGGACGCATCGGCACCTA
>DATMEE010000511.1:0-9783 GCA_035557035.1 Phycisphaerae bacterium | reverse complement strand
ATATCGGCTCCCTGAAAAGCTGCCTGTAATGCATTGTCATCTCTGATTTTATTGCTCGACGAACCGAGCGCGCGTAGAATTCGTTGAAGCTAACAGAGCCGCGCCTCTGAGGAAGCGGTGGGCACTCGGCTAGGACAAATCCAAGACGACCAAGGATCGCTTCGACAGGCACGCTTCCGATTGGCCCCTTCATGAGCATCATTGAGCAACAAGTCAAACTCGCTCAGCGCCGTCTCTGGCTGAACCGCTGGATTCGACAATGGGGCTGGTCTCTCGCCATCACGCTCGGCGTCTGGACGATGGCCTGGCTCGTGAATCGCCTGTTCGTGCTCTACCCGTTCCCCGCCCTGTGGACGCTCACCGGCGCGCTGGCCGCGAGTCTCCTCGGCGCGACCGCATGGTTGTTCGCCACGCGCGATCCGATGCTTACGGCCGCCGCCGCGCTCGACCATGCCGCCGGACTGCGAGAACGCGTCTCCACCGGCCTGAGCCTGAAGGCGGACTCGGCCGATCCGTTTGAAGCGGCCGCCTACCACGACGCGACCGCGAAGGTCACCAGTTTGACACCGAGAAAGTTCCTGCCGCTGCGCTGGCCCCGTTCGCTCTCGCTGGGCGGAGTTCTCGCCGCAGCCGCGCTGCTCTCATTGCTATTGCCCGAGTTGGATCTGCTCAATCGCAAAGATGGCGCCGACCAGCGGCATGCACAGGCCGCGTCCCAGACCCAGACGCAGGCAATCATCGCCCGAACTTCCGAAACCATCGATAAGATCGCCCAGCAGAACAAGATCGATCTGGAGATTCCCAGCAAGCCGCACGGCCGGGTGAAGATGCCCGATCAGAACACGCCCGAATTCCGCCGACGCGAAACCATCAAAAAGCTGGACCGGCTGCAGGAGTCGCTGAAGGAAAAAATGGGCGAGGAGAAATTCCAGGCCCTGAAGGAAAGCAAGAAACAATTTCGCCAGTTGGCCGAAAAGACCGACGCCAAGACCCAGCTCAGCGAACTCATCTCGGCCATGGCGTCCAACGATCTCGACGAAGCCCGGAAGGCCGTCAAGAAACTCCAGGAAAAACTCGCCAAGCGCGCGGCCGAGGGCGGCCAAGACTCCGAAGACGCGAAGAAAATGCAGGAGCAGCTCAAGCAGCTTGCTCAGAAAATGAAGGAGGCCGCCAACACCGCGCAGAAAAAGCAGCAGGAGCAGCAGAAGCGCGACCTGCAAAATGCCGGCATGTCCGCAGAGGAAGCGATGCGCACGCTGGAGCAGCTCGCGAAAAAAGACCCGCAGCAGCTTGAGAAGCTGGCGAAGGAACTGGCCCAGCGCATGAAAGACAAAGGCGTGACACCCGAGCAGATGCAGAAAATGCTCGAAAAGATGCAGCAACAGATGAAATCATGCGACAAGGGCGGCAAGCAGTGCCAGCAGATGGGCGACAAGATGGCACAAGCCGCCGCGAAAATGAGCGAGGGCCAGCTCGGCGAGGCGGCGCAACAGCTCAGCGAAATGGCCGAGAAGCTCGGCGAAATGGAGCAGCTCGAGCAGGCCATGAACGACATGGAAGGGCAGATGGCCGAGCTGGAGCAGGCCGGTCAGGAGATGGAAGACGATCTCGAATCCTCCAAATCAGAGCAGCCCTGCGACAAGTGCAACGGCACCGGATTTCGCGAAGATGGCTCGCCCTGCGGCAAGTGCGACGGCACCGGCAAGTGCGGCGGCGGCCAGTGCAACAAGAATGGCCAGGGCGCCAAGAAAAAGGGCCCGGGCAAGGGGGGCGGTAAGGGTGGAAGCGGCGCCGGCGACAAGCCCGCATCCGATCACTCCGACGAATACACTGATCTGGACGACGCCAAAACCCGCAACGTGAAGGCCCGCACTCATTTCCGCCCCGGCGGCGGCATCGTCAGCCAGCGCCGCGTCAAGGACAAGCAGATCGGCGGCGACTCGACGGCCGTCGCCACCGACGCCGAATCCGCCGAGGAGATCGACGACACCGACGCCGTCGAGCGCGAGCGCATTCCCCGCGTCTATCGCAAAGGAGTCAAGCGCTTCTTCGATCGCCTCGAAGAAGACGAAGATGCGGGATCCGACGCGCCGGACTCAGATTCCACGAAATCCGATGATTCGCCCAAGAAGGCTAAGGACTCGAAGACCGGCAAGAAGTCGGACAAATAATTGTCTCTACGCCAACGGCGTTGCATCCTCCAGCCCAGGGTTGCCGCGCAGCGGCTACCCTGGGTTACGAGCACTCATCCAATCAACCCTGAAAGGGTTGCGGCCATCCGATTCACCAGGCAAACATCCATTCGACATCCCCCGGCAATCTCCCCATAATCGCCGCCCATGTCGGGCAAGCGTCAGCATCTCTACATCCTGCTCGGCCTCGTCATCGGCGCCCTCGCCGGAATCGCCGCCGACTGGATCGCGGGCGCCCCGGTCGACTCAACCCTTGCCACGACAGCGCCCGCCGAAACCAGCCTGCGCGCCTCACTCGACTGGTTCACGCGCAACATCACCGATACCGTCGGCAAAATCTTCCTCCGCCTCATCTTCATGGTCGTCGTGCCGCTGGTCTTTGCCGCGCTGGTGCTCGGCGTCTACGAGGTCGGCGACGTGCGCCGGCTTGGCCGGATCGGCCTCCTCACGCTCGCGCTGACCTTCTGCTTCTCGTCGATTGCCGCCGTCATTGGCATCACCGCCGTCAACACGATCAGGCCCGGCGAGAAGCTGTCCCCCGCGAAGCGCGACGCCCTCCGCGAACAATACGCGAAGGACGCCGGCGACATCGTCGGCAAGGCCAGCCGCGCCAAGCCCGTGCGCGACACCATCGTCGACATCATTCCCGAGAACCCGATTCAGGAAATGGTCGGCGCCCTCGACGGCAGCTCCAAGGGCAACGGCATGTTGGCCGTCATGTTCTTCTCGCTGCTCTTCGGCATCGCCCTGACGGTCCTGCCCCTCGGCCGCGCCCCGCCGGTGATCGACGTGCTTCGCGCCGTCTTCGACGCCTGCATGGTCATCATCGGCTGGGCGATGTGGATCGCCCCGGTCGCCGTGGCCTGCCTGGTTTTCTCGGCCACCGCCCGGCTGGGTCCCGACGTGCTTCGGGCGCTGGGCTGGTTCGCGATCACGGCGCTGCTGGGACTGCTCATCCAATTGTTCGTCGTCTATCCGCTCGCGCTCCAGTTCATCGCCCGCTGGAACCCGCTCGATTTCTTCCGCCGCATCCGCGCCGTCATCGTCACCGGCTTCGCCACCTCCTCATCAAATGCCACGCTACCGGCATCTCTGAAATGCGCCGAAGAGGACCTGCGGCTCCCGCCCCAGGTCGGCCGCTTCGTCCTTACCGTCGGCGCTACCGGCAATCAGAACGGCACGGCCCTCTACGAAGGCGTCGTCGTCTTGTTCCTGGCCCAGGCCTTCGGCATCCACCTGGATTTGGGCCAACAGGTAACCGTCGTGCTCATGTGCGTCCTGGCCGGCATCGGCACGGCCGGCGTCCCCGGCGGCTCGCTCCCGCTGATCGCGGTGCTCTGCGGCACGGTGGGGGTGCCGCCCGAGGGCATCGGCATCATCCTCGGCGTGGATCGGATTCTCGATATGGTGCGAACGGTGGTGAACGTGGTGGGCGATCTGGTGGTGGCGACCTGCGTTGCCCGAAAATCGCCGGCCGCAGATGTGCGCGTAATCTCGGCTCAAAGTTAACCCGAATTTTTCTCGCAGAGGCGCGGAGCACGCAAAGGATAATGCGAGGAAGTCCAAACAGCCCTTTTCCCTGCTCTCTGCGCCCTCTGCGCCTCTGCGAGAAAAGGAGTGCTTACTGGGCGCGGCGCGTCGTAATTTTCTGCTTGAACACCGTCCCGCCCTTCTCATTCTTCAACTTCAAAATCACCTCCGGCGGATTGGCCGCTGTATCGAACTTCAGCAGCCCGAAATTCGGGCCCGCCGTATACGCAGCCCTCCGATAAAGATTGGGAAAAGCGCTGCCCATCTTGTATGAATCATTCGCCAATGGAGAGCTGGTCAGCTCCCACAGCGGCAACCCTTTCCTCAGCGGGTCCGGCATTCGCACCAGTTCCGCAAAGTGCCGGTCCCCCGACACAAATATCACGCCCTCGATCTTGGAATCCCACAGCCACCGCAAAAACGCATCGCGCTCCGGCCGGAACTGGTTGCCCCAGCTTTCGTGCGGGTGACCGTCGCTGAGCATCTGATTGCCGTTCACGATCAGTTTGAACGTCGCGGCCGATGATTGAAGTCCGGACTTCAGCCATGCCAGTTGCCTGTCGCCGAACATCGTCTTTCGCGCCGGATCCTTGTTCGGATCGCGAAACGTGCGGTCATCCAACATGAATACGTCGATATCGCCGTAGGAAAGCACCCGCGCGCGTCAGGCAATCCGTAGTTGTTCGGATAGTACAGCTCCAATGCCTCCAGCGCGACATCCTTCCACTTCCACCGCCGGTCGGCGTTGTTCGGCCCGTAGTCATGGTCGTCCCAGATCGCAAAACTCAGCGTCGACCGCAGCAGCGCCTGCTTCTCCGCCACGCACCGCTCCCGGTCATAGGCATCGCAAAATAAGTCGCGCACGGCCTCGCGCGTCTTCGGATAATCCGCCGGGTCGCTGGGCAGGTACATGTTGTCGCCGATGAACAAAAAGCAGTCCGGCTTCTCCGCCGCGACGGCCGTCCACACCGGCTGCGCCTCACAGAACTTCTCCTGGTGCGAACACGAGCCGAACGCGAATACATACTTTCCGGGCTTGCCAAGGGGCGGCGGCAATCCGCTGGGCCTGAAATTCATCTCCAGCAGCGTCTTCCAATCCCAATGATCAGTCACTTCCTCCTGGTCGGACCATGCGATGAATACCTGCCAATAAGATGGAAGTTTGATTTTCCGACGCAGCAAAAAAATGCGCTGCTTCTCCGATACAAGCTCGGCCTTCACGTACTTTCGTGGATGCACGCAGTCACCATGAGTGCCGATGACATAAACTCCAAACGTCGCCAGCCGATCAGCCTGAAACCACACCACCAGTTCATCCGGCGACACCATGGTCAACATCGGCCCGGCAATGATCTTCGGCTCATTTGCGTAAGCACCCTTCTGGCTACCCACGAAGATACAGCCAGCGACAATCCAATTTCTTAGGAGGCGAGTTCTCATGCCTACTGAGTTCTGCAGTCTTGCGCGACTCGACCGTCAAATGTATTCGATTCGGCCACTCATTTGCTCCGAGGAGATCAATTCGGCGATGGATGTCAATGATCGCAGCATTCCGCCAATGCCGCAGCGGCTCATCGGACAAAAGATGATTCCGGAATGCCCCGCACTCGCCTTGTCGAGTCGAAGAAAATCAGCATCGTGCGTGACAAGGACGCGCGCCTGCGTGATTGCAAATTGAATGTGATCGAAATCGGGGCGACCCTTCAAATTCACTTCCTGCGCCGCCGTGACGTCAAAGCCTCGGCGCCGAAGGGCGTCTGCCAAGTGAATGTTCACGTTTTCATCCAGGTGAAATCGAAGTTGATTCACGCTGACGCTCCTCGAGCACCTGCGTTAGCAGCGACGGCGTTTGGGCCTTAAGACTCGTGGCGAGCTCTTCGTCTTCCCGAAGATGCGAGCGAATCAACTCCATGTGGTCGTGATAATAAGCCAGGGCTGCGTATACGTCGGCCAGCGTAATCCCCGGGTACATCGCGATAATTTCATCCGGACAGTGCCCGCACTGCTCATGCAGCACTACGACGTCCTGCACGCGAATCCGATGCCCCGCGATCCGTGGCCGCCCTCCAGCATACCCTGGCGTAATCTCAATGTGTGCATCAGGCATGGCCTACTCCTCACAAATCACAAGCTACCTCTTATTATAACGGCATCGATCCAAAGATCGCGTTGACGCTTCACCGACGGCGGCTATATTCATGGTTATTCATAACTCGGACTCTTATGCATTCCCAAGAATATCAGAGCGGCGCCGCGAAAATCCGCCGCCTCGACCCCGCCCTCGTCAACAAAATCGCCGCCGGCGAAGTCGTCGAGCGCCCGGCCTCCGTCGTCAAGGAGCTGGTCGAAAACGCCCTCGACGCCGGCGCCACCCGCATCGACGTCGCCCTCGAGGCCGGCGGAACCGACCTGATCCGCGTCACCGACAACGGCCGCGGCATCGCCCGCGACGACCTCGCCCTCGCCATCGCCGCCCACGCCACCAGCAAAATCGCCACCAGCGACGACCTCTTCAACATCGCCACCCTCGGCTTCCGCGGCGAAGCACTGGCCTCCATCGCATCGGTAAGCCACCTCCGCATCGTCAGCCGCACCGCCGATCAGGTCGAGGGCTACGAAATTACCGGAATCGATGAACGCCAAACGTTAAGCCGGAAACATGACGTGCTTCACGATAAGTCAAATGCATTCGCTCCCCAAATCGCCAAATCACCAGATCGCCAAATCGCCAAATCAAATGATCGCCAAATCGCCAAATCTCAAATCTCAAATTCTCAAATCCGCCCCTGCCCCGCCCCTCTCGGCACCACCGTTGAGGTCCGCAATCTCTTCTACAACGTCCCCGCGCGCCGCAAGTTCCTCAAGCAGCCCCAGACCGAGTGCGGCCACGTCACCGAGCAGATCGCCCGCCTCTCGCTGGCCCATCCCGGCGTATCCTTCACTCTCACCCATCACGCCCGCACCCTCCGCAACCTCCCCGCCGCCGAAGACCGCCGCGTGCGCATCGCCGACTTCTACGGCGCCGAGCTGGCCGACTGCCTCTTCGCCGTCCGCAGCCAGGAGCGCGAGCTGAACGTCGAGGGCCTCATCGCCCCGCCGGCCCATTCCCGCGCCTCGACCAAGTGGCAGTACCTCTTTCTCAACGGCCGTTTCATCACCGACCGCCGCATTGCCTATGCCGTCCGCGAGGCATTCCGCGGCCTGGTCGAGCACGACCGCTTCCCGGTGGTGTTTCTCTTTCTGACGGCCGACCCGCGCGACTACGACGTGAACGTGCATCCCACCAAAATCGAAGTCCGCTGGAAGGACGCCGGCCTGGTGCAGTCGCAGGTCCTGGGCGTGCTCCGCGAGGCACTGCTCTCGCGCGATCTGACGCCATCGGTGAATCTCTATCGGGCCGTTGCAACTGCGGCGACATCATACGGCGGGATCGGCACGGCTGCGGGCGCGGGATCCTCGTTCGATCCCCGACCAGGCGCGCGGCAGGCGCTGGCCGATTATCTGAAAAGAGTGGATCCCACCCAATCCCGCCTGACCTTCTCGCCTCCCCCGTTTCGTTCCGACTCGCTGCGCCCCTCCATCGCCGGCACCCTGCGCATGCGGGCGGCGTCATGCGATGTTCTGGACGAGGTCCCCGTGCGCCACTCCTCGGTTGATGAGATCGAAACGCCCCCGTTCGTCTCAGTTGAGAACAGTACTGCGGTCACCCAGCCCGCTCCGCCGCCGGCACTGCTTGAGAGCAGTGCCACGCGCAGCGTCATACAGATCCACAACGCCTATCTCGTCGCCCAGACCGCCGAGGGCGTCATCATCATCGACCAGCACGCCCTGCACGAGCGCATCCTCTACGAGCGCTTCCGCGAGCGCATCCTGCAGGGGCCGCTCGAATCGCAGGGCCTACTGCTGCCCGAGCCCGTGCCCGCGTCACCCGCGCGCCTCGAAACTGCCGAACACTTCCGGCCGCTATTGAAAAAGCTCGGCGTCGATCTCGCCCCCTTCGGCCCCAACACCCTGGCGGTGCAGGCCTTCCCCTCGCTGCTGCACAACTTGGACATCAAGTCCTTCGTCGCCGACCTGCTCGACAAGCTGGCCGAAACCGAGGGCGCCGCCTCTGAGGAGACTGCCATTCACGCGGCACTCGACATGATGGCCTGCAAGGCCGCCGTCAAGGCCGGCGACCCCCTCACGCTCGACGAAATGTACGCCCTGCTGGAGATGCGGCACCTGACCGAGCGCTCCAGCAACTGCCCCCACGGCCGCCCCACCACCCTCGAACTCACCACCCGCGACCTCGAACGCCAGTTCAAGCGCGTTTAACGCGTGTGCCACTGCTCTGTGAGCAGTGCGAGCAGTCGTGTGCCACTGCTCTGCGAGCAGTGCGAGCGCGGAGCGGCTACCGACATAAGGCAGTGCCGGAGCGCAAGCATATCTTTGGAAACGCCTGATCTGAATAGAATGCGCAAACTCAGAATTTGGCTCTATGCTGTCAGTGCAGCGCTCTTTATGCCGAAATCCAGAAACTTCAATATGTTCACAGCGACAGCAGATAATTCGCCAGATCGGTCTTCTCCGGATCGCTCAACCCCAGCTCAAACGTCTCGTCATAATGCTCAATCACGTCCAGCAGCGTCGCAAACCGCCCGTCGTGATAGAAACCGCCCTTCTGATGCGTCCACAATCCTTTGAGCGGCGCCGTGCGATAGTGCCCGTCCGGCGACCGCTCCGATTGGAAGTTGTCGATCCCGATCTCCTCCGGCGTGTGCATGTTCCAGCCCGGCTCGGTGAAGAGCGGCGGTACGTGGCATCGCGCGCAATCCGCCTTGCCGGCAAACAGCGTCTCGCCCCGTCGCGCCGCATCGCGGTTAAAACTGCCGGCCGGCGGCGTCGGCGCCGGAATCGCCAGTTGATAGAAGTGCAGGGCAGCGAGCTTGGGCGTGGTCAGGTCCGGGCTGTTCCGCACGTCATACAGCCCGGCCGCGGCGGCGATGGGGAAACGCTCCGGATCGTTCAACCTCGGGTCATAAAAAGTGCCCTGCCCGTGCATCTCCAGATTCGACACGAACGCATTCCAGTGCGTAACCGAGCCCCACCCGGTCCAGGTGTGCAGATTCACGCCCGCCAGCCCAAACGCGGGCGGAATCAGTGTCGCCGCGGTTTTCCCGTCCGGGCGGAACGCCTTTCCATCCAGGGTGAGTTCCGCGTCAAATTTGCCCGGCCCCCAGCTCTGCAGCACGCCGCGCACCTCGTCCTCACTAATACCGAGTAAATCAGCCAGCGCCGACAAATCCGGCGCCATCGCCGCGATCGCCCCCACGTTCATGTCCCGGTTGGCCCAGCCGTCCAGGCGGTGCCCGATCCCTGGCAGCAGCGAGTCATCCACGGTGGAATGACACAATGAGCAGCAAATTCCAACGCTGACCAAATTGCGCTGACCATCGAAGAATCCTTCGATCCCGATGACCGCATCCGCAAATATGAGATCCAGCGTGGTGCGCGGGTCGTCAAGATTCAAGGTGCCGCTTTGCAGCGCCGCTCCGACAGCCGGCAACAGCATGTCCGCATCGACCTTGAGGCCCAGGTCCAGCGCCGTGTTCGGCGTGAGGCCCGGCCCGACGCCGCCGTTCTCGCTCCCCGCAATGGCCTGATGCAGTTTCAAGGCGCCACCCCAGAAATCCTCGCTTCCGAATGCCGCGAAGCGAAACGTATCGCGCCCCTCGTCCAGCATCCGCGCGGCGTTCTCCGCGGTGGCATCGTCTCGCGGCGGAAGGCAGTTTCCATGCAGGCCCAGCCCTGCGAGCAAGATCGTGATACCGCCTAACGAGGCGACGACTCGGCCCTGAAATCTGGACAAGTCCATGTTTCTCTCCCTATGGCGCAACGGGTCGTGGCAGCTTGGTCGATAGCCCCGCGACCAGAAAAATGATTGCGATGCCCAGGTGCAGCCAATCGTCGGCGTCATTCAAATGCAGCAGCTCGTTTACACGCTGGCCTGCTCCCCGAAAACTGATCCATCTGTTATGAGAGTCTCTACGGCCCGGAAGGGCAAGGAGATTCTCGATGA
>DATMEE010000510.1:0-22767 GCA_035557035.1 Phycisphaerae bacterium | reverse complement strand
CATCCTGCGGATTGAGGACACCGACATTCAGCGCAATATCGAGGGCGCCGACGCCAAGCTGCGTGAGGACCTGCGCTGGCTCGGCATCACCTGGGACGAGGGACCGGGAGTCGGCGGACCGTGCGCCCCCTACAACCAGAGTGAGCGGCTCGACCTGTACCGCGCAGCCGAAAGAAAGCTGCTTGAATCGGGTCGCGCCTATTACGCCTTCGACACCGCCGAGGAACTCGACGCCATGCGCAAGGAGGCCTCGGCGAAAAAGATCAGCTTCCGCTACACGCGGCCGGCCCGATTTCCCTCCGACGCCGATGCCGAGCGCGCCCGCGCCGAAGGCCGCTCGGTCGTGGTGCGTTTCGCCGTGCCGGACGAACCGATCACCGTGCATGACGACATCCTCGGCGACGTGACTTTCGGCGCCGGCGAAGTGGAGGACCTAGTCATCGTGAAGTCGAACGGCTGGCCGACGTACCACTTCGCCGTGGTGGTAGACGACGAGCAGATGCGCGTGACCCACGTGCTACGGGCGCAGGAGCATCTGATGAACACGCCCAAGCACGTATTCATGCAGCGGGCGCTGGGGTATCGCACGCCGGTCTATGCGCATCTCCCGCTGGTGTTCAACATGGACGGCACCAAGATGAGCAAGCGCGACAAGCACAAGGTCGTGCGTGCCGCGGTCAAGGAAAAGTTCAAGAGCAAGGCATGGACGAAGGAAGAAGCCGCCCTGGTGGCACTGTGCGAGTTGGCGGTGCTGGAGCGCTGGCTTGACAAGGCCGATACGGAGCTGGACATGGCCCAGGTGGGCAGGCTCGCCGAGGCCGCGGGCGCGGTCGTACCCGAAATCGAGGTTCATGATTTTCGCCTATCGGGTTATCTGCCCGAGGCGCTGCTGAACTTCGTGGCCCTGATCGGCTGGTCACCGGGCGGCGATCGCGAGATGCTCACGCTGGACGAGATGATTCAGGCATTCTCGCTCGACCGCATCAACAAGACGGCCGGCCGATTCGACCGCGAGAAGCTGCTGGCCATGAACACCGATTATTGCGCCTCGGTCGGTCCGAAGCGGCTGCTGGCGGCGTTCAAGGACTGGGCCGCGGCGAGCGGATCGCCGCTCGCGTCGCTTGATGCCGCAACAATGGCACGCGCTTTGGAGGCGTGCAAGGGCATGCGCACCCTCCGGGATGTCGAAACCAAGGCGGGAATTCTGTTCGCCCCCAACGAGGCCGTGCAGTACGACCCGGCCGCCGTGAAGAAGGTGTTGGAGAAGAACGGCGGCGCCGGCTACGCGATGCTTGAGAAGCTGCTACCAGAGATCGGGACGGTTGAACCGTGGACCGCCGCCGGCGTCGATGCGCTCATAAAGCGATTTTGCGACGCGCTCGGCGCGGGCCTCGGCGATGTCGCCCAGCCACTTCGGGTCGCGGTCGCGGGCCGGCCGGTCAGCCCGGCCATCGGCGACACGCTCGAACTCCTCGGACGCGAGAAGACGCTCCAGCGCCTCAAAATCTGCATCGAATCCCGCGGTGCCGGTTAACCCTAGGCGGGGGCTTGGGCGATGAATGCGCTTCTTCATAACATGAGCCCTTTGCAAAAAATCTCAAACAGGTCAAGAAAGAAGGCCCCTCTGCCGATCTCGCGGTCCTCTGGGGATACGCGGTCCGGCAGAGAGGCCTGTAGTCGTTGTTCTATGTCATATCCATGACGCTCTCATCGAGTCGAGCTGCCGCGGCCACGGGTCTGTCCCTGTTTGCCGCGATTGCTTTGGCTTCCGCCAGTCTGACGGCTACTGCTTTGCCGGGTGCTGCCGCCCTGGCCACCACTGTTGCTCTGGCGACTGCGGCCCTGAGCGCTTCGGCCACCCGTGGATGACCCCTGCTGCCGTTCGCCCTCGAAATTGCGCCGCTGGCTCCGACTCTGTGAGCCGCCGCGACTGCCGGCGAATTGCTCCTCGCGGCCGCCTCGGGAGGAATACTCACCTTCTCGGCCTTCAAAGCCGCTGCGGCCGGTGGAGAAACCTTCATCTTCGTCTTGGAATTCCTGGTATTGCCCGCCGTAGCCGCCTTGCGATTGGCCGCCGGGATAAGGTCCATCTCTGCCTTGTCGGCGGCCGGCGTAATCGCGATCTCCTTGATAAAACCGGTCATTCTGCTCTTCCTGATATTCGCTCTCGTATCCGCGTTGTTCCCTGCCCCCGGCGTACTGACCATATTCATCCCGCGACCCGCGACCGTAGTCGAATTCACCTCGACCGCCCTGATATTCCCGGCGGCTCGTTTGGCCATACTCATTTTCGTATTCCAATCCCTCGCGGTTCGCGTAGCCCTGCGAGCGGCCGCTTGGTCCGGCGAACTGCCCTTCCTCATCGCGCTGCTGTCCGCGTGAGGATTCGTAACCGCCACGGGCGCGCGATTCAGAACTTCCGCGACTGCTTTGCATTCCTCCGCGACCACCTTGGCTCTGCCCGCGACCCTGGGAGGAATAGCCCCGGCCTTCGTCTTCAAAATTCTCAAAGCTGCCGTAACCGCCCTGATTTCCTGAACGTCCTCCGCGAGACTGACTGCGCCCCTGTGTACGTCCACCTGAAGTGCCGCTCTGCGAACGGCCTTGCGAGCTCCGGGTCGAACCGCTGCGGGAACCGCCCTGCGAACCGCGACTCTGAGTGCTTCCGCGCCGTGTGCCGCGCGAGGTCGAAACTCCGCGATTAGAGGAAGATGCGTATTCGTCGAAACCCTCACGGCCGGCCGATCCACCGCGGACTCCGCCGGACTGACCCCGACTTTGCGAGCCGCGAGCGGAACTCGGACCGCTTTGGCGGCCGCTGCCGCTCTGCGACCGGACGCCGGAGCTTGATCGACCGCCGGAGCTTGATCGGCCTTCCTCCGTGTCTTCCTCACCGAAGTCGCTGACATTGAGGAACTCGATCTGTTCTTGCTCAGGGAATTCGTTCGGCTGGGCGCCGCGTCTGGTCGCGGGCTGATTGCCGCGAGTTCCAGCCTTAAAGCTTCCGCCACGATTGCCGGCCTCGGACGATCCGACATTGCGTCGCGAGCTGGACTGGCCGCCGGAACTGGCGCCTCGACCGGAACCCGAAGATTTCGAGCTCTTCGACCCCGACTTGGTTGACCCCTTTCCCTGGCTGCCTCGTGACGAAGATTGACCGGATGATTTTCGACTTGAACCCGCCATGATGACTTCCTCCATCGATGGTGCCACCAGCATGTCCCGCAGGCGGCGGACGTTTTTGTAATACAACACGTTTCGGCCGTTGATCCTCTGTTGCTTTTGCCGAGCCGCGTCCAGCCCTCGCGAAATTCGAGGAACGAGATTCGCGGAGAAGGGTATGACCAAAACAACGAACTCCCAGCGCCGACCGCGTCAATGCTGTAGTCCAGTAAAAGGCTAGCCGCACCGGTTAAATGTGAGTTTAATTCGGATTTACAGATTCGTTATGTCGGGAATCTATCGACCGCTGGTGGTGATGGTAGAACGCGGCGCCTGGATCGCGTTCGTCGCCCGGTTCCAGATCAACAGAGGCCCGCGCCACATGTTGAAGCGCCCGTTCTCGGCCTGGTCGATGACTCTCGCATCGAGGCCCTCGCCGCCTTCCAGGCGCACCTCGTTGCTGTGCGCCAGATATTGAAGGTACTCGCCCATCAGGCTCTTGGTGCCGTCCTGCATGTGCGCCGCGTCGCGGGCGATCAATCGTTCGAGATCGATGTTCTCCAGCATCGCCGTGTTTGCCGTCGACTCGCCTTCGGTGCCGGCAGCGCGCTTGGCCTCGAATTCGAGCAGCAGGTTTCCGCAACTCAATTCCGCGCGGCGGCCCTCGCTGATCTTGTGCAGCACCTTGTCATCCAGCTTGAACGCATCGGCCAAATCGTCCTTCAGCACCATCTGCCGCCCGCTGAGGTGCAGCATGCGCACGTCCTTGTCGAACGCGACCAGCGAGCGGTCGAGGAAAAAGTCCATCGAGTTTTCCCACTCGATCAGCGTCTGACTCGGGCCGTCGCTCCGCGCCGAACTCATCAGTGGGGCGTTGACCCGCGCCGTGCGACGGGCGGCCGCGCGGCTCGGCGCATCGGCGAACTTGTAGTCCTCGATCAGCATGTTGCCCGCGCCGGGCACTGACATCTGCTCGCTGAGCAGGTCCGCCACGATCTGATCGCCGGAAATGCGCGTGCGGTTCAGCAGCCGGCCGCGATCCGGCCCGCCGGTTTTCGCGTACGAGCTGGCCAGCGCTTCGGCATGGCCTTCGGCAATGACGTAGGCGGGCTTCTTTTCTTTCATGTTCAGGCGGACGTTTTGCTCGACGACGAAATCGTCGCGGTCGCTTTTGGTGAAGACGTCGGTGAACTTCGCCATCCAGTCGTCGCTGGGCTGTTTGGGCTGCGGTTCATCGGACTTCGGTGTGCGGACGAAGCGAATCGTGAGCTTGTCGGCGTTGATGACGAAGTCTTCGGACTTGCTGCGCACGTTGCCGACGAACACGCCGTAATTCTTCGCCCAGCGGAGCTGCATCTGATCGGTCCACGTCGTGCGAATGACCATCGGCTTGGACGATTTTCGTCCCGCGAAGTTGGCGTTGGAGAGCATCCAGGCGCGGCCCGGCCCGGGCACATCGACCGACTGGCGATCCATGTCCATCTCGATGCGATGACCGTGAAGGGCCATGGTGCGGAATCTCGCCCGGGCGAAAATCTCCGGTGATGGGCTGACGATCTTCGCCATCACCAGCTCGCCGCCGTTGCGGAAGCGGGCCTTGAGCGACTCGGCCTCGCGGATTTTCGTGTTCGAATCGCGATCCTGCAGAAAGACATCGCCTGTGGCGTCGAGCGTTTCGATGCCCACGCGCGGGTCGCCGGGAATCTGCGTCTTGCCGTCGGCCGCAAGGCGCATCTCACCGGGAAACTGATTCATCTCGACGTGCATGACCTGCGCGCGAATCTCGCGTCCGCTCTGGATCGCGATCACGTCGCCCTCGGCGTCGATGGAGCGCGGCACCTGCTGCTTGTTGGAGCCGAGAAATAGTTTTACGTCCAGCTTTTGAGCGGTGATGAGCTCGCCTTCGCGTTCGAGTCGCACGTTGCCCTTCATGTCGAGATGCTCGATAAAATCGGCGGCATCCTCCTCGGCCGAGGGCACGCCGAAGGTCGCGGCCACTTCGTCCGCTTCAAGCGTTTCCTCGCCGCGCTTGAGAACCGCGTCGCCGTGAAACCAGGCGCGGCGGAGATAATCCTTGTCGCCCTGTTCGAGGCGGCCCGTCGTCTCGCTCACTCGCTGAACCGGCCGCGCACCGATTTCCAGATCGACGCCGCGGGACCAGCGAATCTCGACTGGATCGTCGGGCTTGAGTGACTTCATCATGTCAGTGGGCTGCGCTTGCGCCAGCGTCGCGATGCCTCGGGCATTCACTTCGCCGGCCCGCACATTCGAGCGAGAGAGGTCGCCCTTGCGATCGATCATGTAGCCCGCGCCGTCAACATGACCCAACCCGCGGCGCTGATCGAAAAAGACCTCGACCCCCGCCAGCCGGCGATTCTCATCGACCGACATCTCCACCGGGAACTTTTCTTCCCCTTGCAGCCACACCTGCTTCCGCTCACCGCGATAGACCAGTTGCAGGCAGCGCGCGCTGCCCTGCTCGCTGGTGATGTTGACCGGCTTGCCGATGGCGATCACGTCGAAGCGTTTGCCGGTCTGCTCGACAGGCGGGACGAAGAGCGGACGCAGTTCGAGCGGGCCGTGCCAGGTCAGCAGGATCGTTTCTGTGTCGTCGGCGTCGTCGAGATCGGCGCGGGCCGATTCGAGCTGGCCGCGGTCGGCGCCGGCCGGTCGCTGCTTCGGGTCGTCATCGATTTTGACAGGCGATGACGGATTCGCCGTCATGGGTTGGTTCGCGGCCACCATCGGCCTGCCGTCCGGAATCTCTTCTTCGCCGCGCGTGGCGATCTTGCGCTGCGGGCCGCCGAAGTCGAAGTGAACTTCGAGCTTGTCGGCTTCAAGCCGGCCGACAGGTTTGGCCGCGCGAAGCTGCTGCACGACGACGTCGTTGGTAAACACGGCGCGATAGGTGTGGACGCGCTTCTCCTTCTTGCGCGACTTGGGCTGATTCGCCGTCACGGAGGGAGCGGCTTTTTCATCCTTCGCTTCGGGAGGCGGCGGCTTGGTGTTCGCATCGGACGCCAACGCGCTCTGCGTCTCGCGCCGGACGCTTTCGAGATCGGCGGCCAGCGTTTCAGGAGAGCGAAGATCGGACGGGAGCAGTTCACTCTCCACACCCGTTCTTTGCTCTCCGGCCTCTCCGATGCTCTGTGGCTTGTTGGCCATGAAGCGCGCGCCTTCCAGCCGTATCTCCGACGCGGCCTGCTCGGTCGAGACGCTGTCGATCTTCATGGGTTCGTTGGCGCGGGCCAGCGGAATTCGACGTTCGCCGGTATCGGCGTTGGAGGGGACATCGAGACCGGCAGACGCTTCTCGCTGAGCCAGAGACGCTTCGACCTTTTTTTCTTTCTTCGATTTTCGCGAACCGCCGGGCAGGCCGAACTCGACGAGGTTGGCCCCGCGGCGGATGGTCATTTTGCCGCCCTCGGCGAATTGCAACACTTCAATGCGATTGTCAACCTGGTTCCAATGAACTGTCAGGTTGCTGACATCTTCGATGCGGGCTTCGCGGCTGTCGACCACGACGGCGCCCTCCGAGATCAACTCGGCCCGGTCCATGTCGAAGCGGGCCGTTTCGAGGTCGATGGTGATGAGATCGTCCGGGTGCAACTTCATGTCGGCGAGATCGGGATTCTGCTCGCGCCACTCACTGGTGGTGCGGTCGATGACCACGCGAACCTTGCCGCGCAAAATGCCGCGCTGTGCATCGATCCGGTTCTTGGCCTTCTGGGCCAGCGTGACGTCCGCCTCGTCAGCGCTGATGTAGGTCGTCTCGCCGCGCGCCGTGTAAATCGTGATGAGCAGGTCCTCGACGTGATAGTCCGTGTCGTTGATCGGCTTCCAGCCCTCGGCCTGAAACTTGTACTTCGGCCGGCTGCTGACTTCGTCGTACACCACGACGGTCGTCTTCTCGCCCGGGCTGATCGGCATCTGCGAATCGCCCAGGCTCTGGGTGCCCTGCGTCGTGGGCACGGAGACGAACTGCCGCACGGACTGCATGCCCTGGCCGTCCGACTTGCGTGCCACGGATTTGTCGCCCGACGAGAAGACGAAGTAGGCGCTGCCGACCACGAAAAGTGCCGAGCCCGCGAGAAGAATCTTTTTTGAGAATCGGTTCTTAATCAAAGGCCTGTTCCATTCGCGGACCGGCGCGCTCCCTCACGGTCGGCAAGCTTTGGCACGCATTGACTCGCCACCACGTCATTCCAAACCCCATTGTGTCGAAGCAGTCGCTCGACCACCTCGGCCGCGACGCCTTCCCCGCCCCGCCGGCGTGTCACGTAGCGGGCCATTCGCTTGACGACCGGCAGCGCGTTCGCAACGGCGATGCCGTATCCGCATCTTTGGATCAGCGGAATATCGAGCCATTCGTCGCCGACGGCCGCCGTCTCCATGTCATTGAATCCGAGGTCCGCGAGTATTTGCTCGTAGGCTCCCTGCTTGTCGGCCACCCCCTGTATGACGGTCTGAACCCCCAGGTCTTTCGCCCGCTTCTCGACGGCCGGGGTATTGCGGCCGCTTATGATCGCAACAACGCCTCCCCATTTTTTCCACAGCTTGATCGCAGCGCCGTCCTGTACATGAAACGGCTTAACCTCCCCACCTGCATCGAGATATGGCAATTCCCCGCTGGTCAGCACGCCATCAACATCGAGGATCAGCAGCTTGATTTTCGTCACGAGTCGAGAGGACAGGACCAATGTGGACAGGAATTCGCAAAGGGCATTCTAGGCGGGTCGGTGGATTCGTACAACCGGAGTCCAGTTTGGACTGATTCCTGTGATCGCCTGGGGACGTCCCGGAATCGGCGGGGAGGGCCGCCTAAAGGGGGTGAGCGGGTGCGGCAGTATCGGCGCTGGGGCACTCAAAACCAGCTCCCGATCGAAATTGATGCGCCGGGCGAAGAATGCGCCAGACCATCCCGCCGCCAATCAAAAACGCCGCGCTCAATATCGCGAGCCTTTGCAAGGACGCCATGACCAGCGATCTGGGCCCGAATTTGGCGAGATACAGGGAAAGAAAATCGGCGCGGTATTCGAAATCAGGCTTGACCGGATTGAGCGGCGCGACGGCGTCGTACGCGGCCGTGCCCACGAGGAAGTGCAAAGCAGAAACGACGCCGAGAACCATCACCAGGCGCCGGGCGGCGCGTCCAGCGTCGGTGACTCCCGACGTCGAGAGAATACCGCCGGCTGCAATAAGCAGTGCGAGCGCCGGCAGGGTTTCCGCCAGCAATCTGGGGCCGCCGAAGCTCAGCGCCCCGTTCCACGCCCACCACGTCGAAAACAGAAGCCACTGGCCAATGAAGCCCAAAACAAGCCAACGGCCCAGCGAGTTCGCGGAGGTGTTAAGCGCACGGCCCTGTATGCAGCGCCATCCACCCACGAAGGCAAGAATGACCCAGGGCGAATAGACGAAAAGTCCGCACGTCGGACTGATCAGAAGTCCGCCGGCGCCGGTCCAAAGGGGTGCGTTGAAGCCGGCATTCGGCTCCTCTCCATAACCAGTGGCGAACGGACTGCCAAATGCAACGGCCTGATAAACGCAAGTGAGCAGCGGGAAGATCGAAAATCCGAGAACTGCATATCCCAGGGAGCGTCGCCAGCACTGCTGTGACACGAAGACGCCCAGCAGCGCGAGCGCCATGAAGACAACCGGCAGCCGCGCGGCCACGGCAAGACCGGCAAGCAGTCCCGCGGCCAATGCGCGCGGACGTGACATTTCTACCCGAAAGATCAAGAACAGGACCGCCGCGACACAAACAATCGGCAGCGTCTGGTTGGACAGGTTCGCGCCAAGCTGGTGTTGAACAGTGCTGCCCATGACCGTGAAGAACGTGATCGCCACCGCCCACGCGCCCGAGACGCACCGCCGAAGCGTCACGGCAAGCAGCCCGGCGAACGCGGCACAGCCCGCCATGGCTGCAAACCGACCAATGCGGATGAGAAACGCCTCGTCTAGAACCTCGGGCCCGAACAAGACGGCCGGAGCAAAAAACGGTGTTGCCACCACGGCCGGCCAGATCGGATAGCGCGAGTAAATGCCTTTTTCCGTCTTTACCGCCCAGTAGCAGACGCGGTCCTTGTGTCCGGCTATCAGGGGCTGGTATTCGCTCAGTTCCAGATTGCCTTGGCGGAGAATACTGATCGGAAGCAATACGTTAGGAATATTGTCGTTGCTGATGGATCGGATGTTGACGGCGGAGGAGCAAAGAGCGACCCAGATGCCTACCCAGACCCCGAATCGGGCCGCCGGGGCGTGGTCGTACGCATCAAGAATGTCACGCTTTTGCAACACGTGCGCTCCTCAGGCTCATGGAGACCCATTTATTTATCGAGCATTCGGGTTCGTTTGCTGAGACTCGCGAATTCGCGGCAAGGGCGGTCACCCAGCGTGGAATTGCTTTGGCCCGCCCTCCGCGATCTGATAAGATAAGAAAGACGGCAGTTTCCGGCCCCGCTCGGGCGAGGTCCCGGTTCGAGCCTGCACTTGACGACCATCAGGAATCGCAGCCTTGTCGGGCCCTGGTCTGACGCATTGATGAAAAGGTTTTCGGTCATGAGAAAGAGCGGTTGGGCGTGCAGCCCGCACGTTTTCGTATTCGTACTGTCAGCCGTATTCGTAATTCCCGAACGCGTCCTCGCCTGTCCCGAGCGCGACGAGCGGCTTGCTCGGCTGTGTTTGAATTTCGACGACGGGGACAAACCCGGCTCATCGAAAAAGAAGAAGTCCGGACGCAACGGAAAAAAGTCCGGCAAGAAGCAGAAGCGCGCCTCGAAGATTCGCTGGGGTCAGCGCCGCTCTGAAACCGACGCGGAATATGACAAGCGCTACCAGAAGATTCTCAAGCGCGTTCAGCGCGACAAGAAAGATGATTCGGCGCCCGGCGTCTTCATGAAAGACACGGAGCGGATTTATCTCTGGACCGTGGTCAAGCATCCTTTCATCATCCGCACGGACATCGACAAGGAATTCACGGCGGACACCGCGATGTACATGGAAATGCTACATCGCGACTACAGCGAGGCATACAAAAGGTTTCTCGGCGTGCCGGCCAAGGTGAACGAGATGATCGAGGTGATCGTCTTCGCCGATCAAGCCACCTACATGGCCAACGGCGGATCGCCGGGCAGCGGCGGTTTCTTCGCTCCCGACGCCCGCTCGCGAAATGATCGCGGACCGACCTGGCCCGCCCGGCGATTTCGGCTTCAGCAGTTCACCAGCGGCGTCACCGATTTCGCCAAGTGGCCCAAGGGGACGCTGAAGCACGAGGCCGCGCACATGGAACTGCAACTCCGGCTCAACGTCAGCGGGGTGCATGCCGAGTCTCCGCGCTGGTTCAACGAGGGCCATGCATGCGTTTTCGAATTCTGGGATTTTGACAAGACCGTGGACGAGAATCTGAAAGCGGTGCCGGATCGCGGCCGCTATGCCCCGGTCATTCGGCGGCTGTACGGCACCGACAAGTGGAAGGATTTTGACTACGTCTGGCGGATTAATGCTCAGTCGTGGCATGGCGACATGACTTCCGACCAGGGCTTCCTGAACTACGCACAGTCGTGGTCGCTCGCGGGGTTCATGATGACGAGCGGGCGCGAAGGGCGCAAACATTTCCGGGAAATATACGACATCACCACGCGCGTCGGCGCCGACCGCCCCAAGAGAAGGCAAGCCGCCGGCAATCAGGACGACGGCAATCAAGGCGAGGCCAGCCAGGGTGATGGCATGCAGGCTTGGGTGCAAGCATTCCCGGCCGCGCGGCAGGAGGAGCTGGAAAAACAGTGGGTCAAATGGGTGAAGGCCAACATCCGCCGAGATGAGCAGGCGCCGGACGAGGAGTTCATGCTTCGCAGCAACGGCTATAACCCCAAGGTCGTGGATCGACTTGAAGGTTTTGCCAGTGAGGAAGAGGCGGCGAAGAACGGTAAATGGATACGGAAGGAACTAAAACGCCGCGAGTCCATTAACAAAGTGGAAAAGTAGCAGCAGCGACTTTCATTCCGGTGCAAGCTCATTCGGACAAGAGTGGGCACGGTCGTCCCAGATGCATTCCGGGCGGGCCGGGAACCGATGCCGGATCACCGGCCGCCGAGCAGGAGGCGCATTGATCAGGGTGTGTTCTGTCTCAGTGCGGCCAGCTTCTCTTCGCACTCGCGCGCAAGGTCGGGCTTGCCCCAGGCCTTGTACAGGTCTCGCTTGTAGATGATCACCCGTTCGGTGCGATAGTGCGTCGGGCCGAAGGATTCCACAATAATTGGATAGCTCTCATTCAGCGCCGCCTCGGCCTCTTCGAAGCGCTTGAGATCCACAAGGCACCCGGCGCGCTTGACCATGGTGTTGGCGAGTATTCCACGGCCCGGACGGCTTGAGGTCTGGCAAATCCTCACGGCTTCGTCATATAGTTTCAGCGCTGCCGCGAAATCACGCTTCTTCTCAAGCGTAAAGGCGATCTCCGTCAGGTCCCGGACGTGGTTGGGATGGTCTTCACCGAGGACTCGCAATTCAATCTGCTCTGCCTCTGTAAGAAGCGCCAGCGCTTTGTCGTAATCGCCTTCAATGTAGTGAAACTGGCCCAATCCCTGCAGAGCGCCCGTGGTGTCCGGGTGTTCATCTCCAAGGGTTTCCCTCAGCAGCGCCAGCACACGGGTGAACATCGCCTCGGCCCTCGCTACTTCTTTCAAGTCGTGATAAGCGCCCGCGAGAATCTTCATCGATTGGATCGTATTGATGTCATTCTCTCCGATCGTTTTTCTCTGCCCGTCGAGTGCGCGTTCCAAGAGCGGAATCGCCTCCTCGTTTCGTTTCTGAAGGGTATAGAGCGCCCCCAGCCCCGCCATCGAGCTGTACGTCAGCTCATGTTCTTCGCCGAGCGTTCGCCGACGCGCTTCGAGCGTGTCGACGTATAGCGGCTCGGCCTGCTCGAATCGACCGTGTAAACGGTAGACCGTGGCCAGTAAATGGGCGACATCTAGTGCTTCGGGCGCATCCTGTCCCAGGCTCGCGCGGCGCAATTCCAACGCTTCCTCAAATTGTCCTGCCGCTTGATCATATTTTCCCATTCCCTTGTAAGACCGGCCGAGGGCTTCGTGAATCACCGCACGAATCAAGGGGGCATCCTGGAATTCCGACTTCACCCTCGTGGCGGCAAGGTCGACCGCCTCGGCCAGCGTCACGGGGTGGTCAGGATCGGTTCGATAGGGATCGGCTCGGTTGAGTATCTGGTCGCTGAAAAACGCGTTCACCCCTTCCGCCAGTTGTTGTTTGCTTTCGGCCTCGCGGCGCATGTTCGTGGCGCGAACGGCCTGCCAGGTCGCGACGGCCGATCCGGCGACGAGCGCGACGACGGCCAGTGAGGCCGCGATGACGACGCCGCGGTTCTTACGGGCGAATTTGCGAATCTGATAAGCCCGGCTGGGCGGGCGAGCGAGAATCGGCTCGTGATTCAGAAACCGCCCGATGTCTGCGCCGAGATCGGCGGCCGAGCCGTAGCGCCGTTCCTTCTCCTTGGCGAGGGCCTTCTCGAGGATCATTTCCAGATCGCGGCGGTCGCCCTTCGACCACGTCGAAGTCTCGACCGATTCGCTGAGCTTTCGCGGCGCCTGTTCATGGACGATGCGCGACGCTTCGAGGATCGATCGATTGCGCAGGTCGTATGGCAACTGCCCCGCCAGCAGTTGATACAACACAACGCCGAGGGAATACACGTCACTGCGAATGTCGATATCGTTTGGATCCGCGGAAACCTGCTCGGGCGACATGTATTGCAGCGTACCGATCAACTGACCCGCGTCTGTCTGCAGCGTCGCCGCCGCGAGGTCCGAGTCAATCGAACGAGCGACGCCAAAGTCGATCACCTTGATCGCGCCGCGCGCGTCCACCAGCACGTTGCTCGGCTTTAGGTCTCTATGAATCACACCTTTTTGATGGCCATAGTTGACGGCATCGCAGATTTGGCCGAACAGCTCGAGCCGGGAGCGCATGGTCAGTTTTTTTTGCTCAGCGTATTCCGTCAGCGTGAGCGCATCGGGCACGTACTCCATCGCGAAGAATGGAAGCTCCGCGCCGTGGTGCTGAAATGTTCCGGCCTCGTAAATCTGGGCGATGCCGGGATGACGCAGGCGAGCAAGAACCTGAGCCTCAAATTCAAAGCGGCGCAGGGCCGTGCCCGAAGCGACGCCCGGGCGCATGACTTTGAGCGCCACCGTTCGGCGTGGTTTCTGTTGCTGGGCGGCGTACACCGTTCCCATTCCGCCGGATCCGATGACGCGATCGAGTTGATACCCGGCGACTTCTGAAGGCATCTCTTGCGATGTACCGGAGAATTGGAGGGAGCACGCGGCCGAAGACGCGACCGTGCCCTTTTGCATATTTTCGATCGCGCGCTCGACGGAAGCGAAGTCCGTCGGGGCGACCAATCCATGAAACTCAGACGTAGCCGGTTCCTGGGCCGCCAGCAGCTTCTCCACTTCCTGTCGAAGCGCGGTGTCGGGACCGCAGGCGCGATCGAGCACCGCAAGCCGGGCCTCGCCCCGGCTACCGGCTGCCTCGAAAAAAATCGACTTGACGCGTTGGTATCGTTCCGGCGTCATGGCTTCCTCTCACAACGATAAATCCACGAAATGCCCGAATTGTGAAACCCCGTGCTACAGCCTGCCTACGCCAGTTGCGTGGCCAGCCAGCTCTTGGCCATTTTCCAATCGAGTTCCACGGTACGTTTTGACACGCCCAATCCCTCGGCGATTTCGTCCACGGTCAGGCCGCCGAAGAATCTGAGTTCACAAATGGCAGCTTGTCGCTCGTCGAGCAATGCGAGCCTTTCGAGCGACTCGTGAACGCTGAGCACGTCCGCTTCGTGCGCGTCTCCCGGAGACTCGGCATCGCACAGGGTCATGCGCTCCCGATCGAACTCGCCGCCGCGCTTGGCCGCGCGTTTGTCGCGGGCATGGTTGATGAGAATCTGCCGCATGGCTTTGGCGGCGACGCGGCAAAAATGCGCGCGACTCTTCAATGATTGGGGCGAGCCGACTTCCGCCTTGACCATCCGCAAATAGGCCTCATGCACCAGCGCCGTGGGTTGAAGCGTATGGCTTCGCGACTGAGAGCGAAACAACCGTCCGGCGGCCAACCGCAACTCTTCATATACGAGCGGAAGAAGATCGTCGGCCGCCCCTGCATCCCCGGCGTTCACCCGCTGCAAAATCGTGGTCACCTGATGGCCGGACGCGTTGGGCATGATGCGTAGTTTACTCGTCGCCGGTACGAAAACCCAATCCCCGGATACCGGAGATTGATGGGAAACTTTTTTCGTTTCCACTTTGCGCTATCCCGCCTCGGACCGTGTTATTCACTTAGGAGGAAAGCTGGGTGGCCTCAGCTCGGCATTCGCTTCTCTCAGGCTCGGGTTTAGTTCGCTAATCCTGGAATACGCTCGTTTTCGTGATCGGGGTCATGGTTCGCGCGATCTATGGAAGTTCCGGTGGACCGGGACCGGCGACGACTTTCCCCCTTTTGCTTCAGGAGGTCTTTGAATGGACGCTGCATTACGACGGTGGTCACTTGTCTGTATCTTGATGATTTCGTTGGCGACGGTCCCGGCCGGCGCCTCTCCCCTTGCTTCGTACTTCACGTACCAGGGACAACTCAAAAACGCCGGGGCGCCGGTCAATGATTCCGAAATTCCGATGTCGTTCAGCCTGTACGACGCACCCACCGGCGGAAACCTCGTGACCGGCCCGCTGGAAGGGAGCGTCGCCATCGTCGACGGAATGTTTACGACTGACCTCGACTTCGGCTCCGCCGGGTTCAACGGCGAGCAGCGCTGGCTGGAGATCACGGTGGACGGCACGACGCTCGCGCCGAGGCAGGAACTGACCGCCGCGCCACATGCGTTGCACACTCGCGGGCTGGCCGTGGATGAGAGCGGACGTCTTGGCCTCGGTACCAACGTCCCGGGCGCGATGCTCCATGCGGCATACGACCCATCGTCACAGGTGGCTGTCTTCGCCGGAGACCTTCAACCCTTTGGGCACGCCGCTTTTGAGTCAAATGCATCAAGCGCCGCCACTCACGCATGGTTCGCCGAAAACGGTGCTCGGGTATTCAGCGTGGGAGCCGGCGGCCATGGGTTCTTCGGCGGGAACGTCGGCATCGGCACGACGTCACCGGCGGCCAAGTTGCACGTCGCCGGCACACCGGGCGTGGACGGCCTGATGTTTCCCGACGGCACGCTGCAGACCACGGCCGCCGGCGTGGGCGTCGGACCGTTCGAGCACCTGGAACTTTCCGGTGGAGAAAACGCTTATGGCTCCATCGGCTGGGGCGACAACGATGAGGGACAGTCCGGCTCGCGGGGCGAGGCTCTGACCGCCATCTCGATGAGGGGCTATTACGGCCTGGGCCTGCAACCCGATGGCTCGATTATTGCATGGGGCTCTCCCAACGAAGACCTATTTTATATTCCGCAGGATGGACCGTTCGTGGCCATCTCGGCGGGCGAGTCGCACGCCCTGGCGCTGCGGTCGGATGGCACGATTGTCGGATGGGGCGGCAATGAGGAGGGGCAGTTGCACATTCCGCCGGGAACCTACACGGCGATCTCCGCGGGGACCTACATCAGCGCAGCCATTCAAAGCGACGGAACCCTGATTGTCGTCGGCGCCAATTGGAACGGGGAGTTGAATGTCCCGCCGGGAACCTACACCGCGGTGGACTGCAGTTCCGGCAGCCACATCCTTGCGATTCGCAGCGATGGCACATTGGTTGGCTGGGGGGCCAACTGGGACGGACAGACCGACGTACCCGAAGGCACCTATACGGCCGTTAGCGGAGGCAGCCACCATTCGGTCGCGATCCGCACTGACGGCACTTTGGCAGCCTGGGGCGCCAACTGGGATGGACAGACCAACGTGCCCGAAGGGACCTACACGGCCATACGGGCCGGAAGCTGGCACACCGTGGCCCTCCGCCCGGATGGGACTCTGGCGGCGTGGGGAGATAACGACGACGGGTCTCTTGATGTTCCGTCGGGCACCTATCTGGCGATCGCCGCCGGCAATGACTGCGGCATGGCCATTCCGACGACGCCTCCCGGCCCGCCCGCTTTGAAGCTGCACCATGACTCCGCCTTTAAGCCCGGCACCAACACATGGACCATCTCGTCCGACAGCCGGCTGAAGAAGAACATCCACACCCTGGAAAGTTCGCTCGACAAGATGCTCCAGCTCCGCGGCGTGTCCTTCGACTGGCGCGACCCGGCGTCACAGGGCGGCCGAACTGCCACTGAAATGGGCATGATCGCCGACGAGGTCGAGAAGGTATTTCCGCAATGGGTCGGCCGCGACGCCGAGGGGTACCGCACCTTGACCATCGGCGGGTTTGAAGGACTGACCGCCGAGGCGCTGCGCGAGTTGCGCGCCGAAAAAGATCGTCAGCTCGCTGAGCAGCAGACGCAACTCGATGCAGTCAAAGTCGAAAACGCGAAGCTGCGCGAGCGCCTTGCCCGAATCGAATCCTTGCTCGCTGCAAGCAACTGATGAATTGTTAAACATCATGCCCATCTGCGACGCCACCCATGCGACATGGGTGGCGTCGCTCGAAAGGACTATCAAGATGTCGATCAACCGATTTGCCAGTCTGATCACAGTCACGTTCGCGCTGGCTCTCGTTCCCGCGGCTTTAGCAAATGACTTCGACCTTTCCTGGTTCACCATCGACGGCGGCGGCGGCTACAGCGCCGGAGGTTCATTCAAACTCGAAGGAACCATCGGACAGCCCGACGCCGGGCCGAGCGCGGGCGCCATGATCGGCGGCACATTCGAACTCGTCGGCGGGCTCTGGCCGCTGACGACGGTGTGCAACTGCCCCGGCGATACGAACGGGGATGGCGTCAGGGACGGCCTCGATATTCAGACGTTCGTCCACTGCGCCATCACCGGCTTCGATTGCGATTGCGCAAACGTGGATGGCACGCCCGGCGTGAACGAGAACGACGTTGCCGTTTTCGTGAACGCCCTGCTGATCGGGAACGGCTGTTCTTGAAATGCTGGATTGGCCCAGTCGTGGTGACGCGCTTCCTGGTGGCTTTGGCGCGCTCGACCGAACCCCGATGCCGCAATCTGGCGAAGCAATCCGGCAAGAATATGCCGAACTCACCAGCGATCTTTCACTTGACGCCAGGGAGACGATCCGCTCGTTACGCTGCGCGCCAACGGAGGCAGCGCAGGGCGCTGGGCGATGCAGAAACCTCCTCCACTATTTTCCATCTATCAGTGCCTGTGCTTCATCCATGAATCGTCTGTCGTCCGCATTTTTTTTGTCGGGACCGTTTTCCATAAGCTCGCGCGCAATTCGCAACTGCCGAACCGCTTCGAGGGAGCGTCCGCGCTGGAATTCGCACATGGCCAAGCAGCAGATATCCGCGACGGAAGCGACGCCGCGCTCGGCCGTCGCGAGATCGACACATTTTGAAAAAGTCCTGAAGGCATCGTCGAATCGCTTGAGGCGGTATTGAGCAACGCCGAGCGTATTAAGTACGGCGGCATTTTCGGGCATCGCCGCATCCGCTGCCTGGGCCAATTTCAATCCCAACGTGAAATTCTCCTCGGAGCCGTACGCACTGGAAGCACAACCCCAAGCGAGACTATTGCAGGTCGCCGCATGGTCGCCGCGGCGTCGTAACTGGTTGATCGCGGTCTCGCGGATCTCCGGGGTCAGTCTGGTAATCGAGTCCACAATGGCGACTTGATGATCCGTCAACCTTTCGATCGGGGTCTTTTGCTCGCGCAGCAGCGGCTCAAGAACGCCGTATGCCTGAGTCAAGCGTTCTCGCTGGGAACATATCTCGGGAGATGCGGGCTTTATTTCCACGAGCGTGATGCCGGTGGATTCAAGTCCGACTGTGACCATGGAGTCGTCATTCGATTGAAATGCAACGCCTGCGCCGGCGTCCACTCCGAGGACAGCCGCCTCCTCCCGCAGGTGCGGAGCCCATATGTGCAACCGTCGATTCTTTGCACCAGCAACGAGCCTGGAGCCATCCCTGGAAAATGCGAGAGCGCCAATCTCCGCGGTGACTGCACCGAATTCGGCGGACTTTTCGCCGTTCTGCGCATTCCAAAGACCAAGAATTCGGTCTGCGCCTGCTGTCGCAAGTTGATTGCCGTCAGGGCTGAATACCGCGCAGATCACTCGTCCCGCATGGCCGTTAACAGACCACACCTCGCGGCCCGTGGACACATCCCATACATGAATGGAATTGCCGCCAGCTGCTGCGAGCGGCGTCAGCGAGCGCGATGGAAGATGCCCGGCATCGGACGCTCCTGCGAGGTATCGTCCATCAGGACTCAGCGTCAGGCAGCGAACCGACGAACTGATTCGCGCGAATTGTCGCAGGGGACGGCTGAGGTCGTCGGCATCGAGCTCGGAAATCAAGCCATCATCAAATCCAACAATCACGTGCGAATTGTCCGCCGTCCAGGTCAATGCCATGGCATCGCGCTCTGGCTGCCGATTCGATTTTCCGAGAGTATGCCCCTTCATGGCGTCGAGAATCGCAACAGTACCATTTCCGGCGTCAACGACGACGCGACTGCCATCGGGACTCATTGCAACCGCACGCGAAACTGAAATGGATAAATTCCGCGTCCATATCAACTCGCCGGTCTGAAGGTCGCTCATGTTAATTGAGCCATAACCAACCATCGCGACTCGTGTGCAATCCTTCGAAATGTCCGCCGCGTAGACAGTTTGAAGTGATGGAAGATTGTACGGAATGGACTGCAACGTCGCAGGCCATGCGGCGACGACACCTCCGACTCCGCCCGCCGTCAGCATGGCCCCATCGGGAGAGTACTTCAGCCAGCGAACCGACTCCGCGAATGGTAGAAAGCCCAGCGTCCGCAACGTCGCGGCATCACACAATTCTATATGACCGGAAGTCGAGTCGCCCAATGCGAACAGAGCGCCATCGGCGCGCCACGCAACTCGTGCGACATAACCGCTCCAACTCAAGCCGCGCGATACAAGCAGCTCGCCTGTCGCGGGATCGATCAGTCCGATCTCGCCATTCGGACGGCCATGTCGGGTGGCGGCAATCCATTTGCCGTCAGGACTGAATGTGCAGAATTGCCATCCATGAAGCGGCTCTTGCCAGGCAATTTGCCCGGCGTGCAAATCGTACATGGTGAGCGTCTCGGCGGTGAGTGCGAGCCAGCGTCGATCGGGGCTGAAGACAGGGATTGGAAGAAGGCTGGTCGCCTCAATCGTGTCCACAATCTGGCCGGACTCGGCGTCAATCAGAACCGTGGCGCGATCTTCTCTGACCGATGCTGCAACCAGTCGCCCATCGGGCGACAAACTGCCAGGCCAGTTGCTCCCGCGATCTTTGAGAGACCAGACCACGTGGCGGTTGAGCAGATCCCGCATTTCGAGCACGCCATCGGCGTAACTTACCAACGCATGATGCTCATCAGGTGTGCATGCAAATCCGACAACCACTGCCCGCAAAGTTCCTTGGGTAGTGAGTGCATGTCCATCAAGGCCATCGCATCGACGAAGCACGCGATCGGCGCCGATCGAAAAGACCGTCGTTGAATCGGGATTCGGCGCCGTCAAAACGTGCGCATCCGTCGGGGTCACATCAAACCTGAAGAGTGCGGGATCCGCACGAAAACGGAGATGGCGCCACTCGAAGCCCCGAAGGTCGGCGGGAACGTCATCGAGCGCCCGAAGCGACGAATCGATGTCCAATTTGGAAATCGAAGCTAAGGCGGCATTGAGGTTGGCGCGATAGGCCGCACGGCGAGATTCTTCGCCCCGTTCGCGGGCCAGATTTCGTTCACGGGCGAGACGTCCGGCCAGGACCGAAACACCGATCAGACCACCCGCAAGTACCAGGAAAGCGATCAGGGTCATTGAAACAAGAGCGGTATGCCGGCGGGCGAATTTTCGCAGTTGGTAGAAGGTCGTAGCCGGGCGGGCGATGATCGGCTCATGGGCCAGGAATCGTCGCACATCATCGGCTAAAGCAGCCGCGGTTGGATATCGCCGGTCAGGATCTTTTTCGAGGGACTTTGCGACGATTGTTTCGATGTCGCCGCGAAACGCGGTGTCCAGTGAGCCCAGGCTCGATGGCTCATCCTCTCGAATGATGCGGATCGCTTCCGGCAATGCCCGGCCGCGCAACTCATAAGGAAGCCGCGAAGCAAGCGTTTCGAAGAGAATGACGCCAAGGGAATAAACGTCTGATCGTGCGTCGATCTTGCCCGGTTCTCCGGACACCTGTTCCGGGCTCATGTAGGGGACGGTGCCGATTAGCTGGCCCGGATTGGTGTGCAGCGTGACGGTTTTGACATCCGAATCGACCAGGCGAGCCACGCCAAAATCGAGGATTTTTGGAACTCCGAGATCCGGGGTCGCCGAATCGCCGCGCAAAGGAGCTTCTTTTTGTTCCAACTCCGACGAAGCGGATGATTGGGCGTTGACCTCCATGACCAGAATGTTTGCCGGCTTGAGATCGCGGTGAATGACGCCCTTCTCATGGGCATAGTGAACCGCGTCGCACGCTTTCGCGAAGAGCGCCAGCCGATCCCGGACCGACAGCCGCCTGACGCGAACGAAATCGGTCAGCGGTAGGCCGGGCACAAATTCCATCGCGAAGAACGGCAATTCGACGCCATGTGGCGGTTGATCGTCGTAGACAACTTCCCCTAGCCCGGCTTCGTAGATGCAGGCGATGCCGGGGTGCTGCAAGTGTCCAAGCACTTCCGCTTCGAGCCGGAAGCGGCGCAACAAAGACTCGGAGGCAAGCGGAGATCGGATGACTTTCAGCGCCACAATTCGATTGGGGCGCTCCTGCCGGGCTTCATAGACAATGCCCATCCCTCCCTCGCCGATGATGCGCAGAATCGAGTAGCTGCCGATCCGGCGGGGGATGTCGCGCGGAATGGTCGAGGTGTCGGCGGCTGCCTGCGGCCCGCGAAGAAAATCATCATTGGCTTCTTGGGCGTGTTGGAGGAGCGCGTCAACTTCCGCGCGTAGTTCGCGGTCGCCATTGCAATGTTCGTCCAGGAATGTGGAACGATCCGCGGGCGCCAAGTCCGCGCACTGCTGAAAGAGGCGTTCGATGACACTGTTGCGGGAATCGGTCATAACGGCAATGTTCGCATTGCGCCGGTCAATTGCGCCCCTCGGTGCCCATGTTCTCCGTAAGTTCGCGGTGCAGCCGAGCCCGAATGTATCGCCATTCGCGATTGATCGTGGACAGCGAGACGTTCATCGCTTCCGCGGCTTCCTCGGCGGTTAATCCTGCAAAAAAGCGAAGCATCACGATCTGATGCTTGGTCGCGTCATAGGCTTCCAGTCGCTTCAAGGCCTCGTCCAACGCGAGCATGTCGTCGGCCGGAGCGTCAATGGGAGCAATCAGGTGGTCCGGGCTTACCCTTTGCCGATCTCCGCCCCGCTTCAGGCTCGCTTTTCGCCGAGCCTGCTCGACCAGAATGTCGCGCATGGCCCGAGCCGCCGCAAAGAAAAAGTGACGCCGATTCTCCCACGCCGGCGCCTCGCGACCCACCAGCCGCAGGTACGCCTCGTGAACCAGAGCCGTCGGTTGTAAAGTCTGTCCGGGCGGAGTCTTGCTCATCTTTGCCGAGGCAAGGCGGTGCAACTCGTCATAAACGACGGGAAGCAACCGCTGGGCCGCGTCGAACTCCCCACGCCCGGCGGCCTGGAGGATCAACGTCACCTGTGTCGCCGGGTCGACTGCCATTCTTCAATAATCTCGAAAAATCATGACACGCGCCGACGCTGGTTTTCGGCTGATCCTCCAGCGAGCGGGCGACAGCATGCCCTTCTGCGGGCCTCGTCGCCGAACGGTTCTCATTCTAACAGATAAGCAGCGGATGTTCGCGGGCAGAAACGACACCCGGATCTTCGGTGACCTCAGCGGCAGCGTGCCAAAAGTGAAAAAAACCTGGCTGAAAGGAAGAAAGTGAATACCATGAATCGAATTCAAATCGCGTTCGTTTTGTCAGGCGCACTTTTAATCTCGCGGCCCATAACCGCCTTTGGGCTCGACATCGAGGCTGGACCGATTCTGAATCCGGCCAACGGACATCGCTATTACGTGTTGTCGTACGGAACCTGGACGGAGGCGGAGGCGCAAGCCGTCTCGATGGGCGGGCACTTGGCGACCATCAATGACGGGGCTGAAAATCTGTTCTTAGTGACCCACTTGGAAGTTGGTGAGCCGGCATTCAACCGCTTTTTCATCGGCTTGGTCGATCCGTCGCTACAAGGAACATACGGATGGGTCAGCGGCGAAGCGATCAACTATTACAATTGGTCGCCCGGCGAACCCAACAATGTGGCGGATGAAACCGTCGGCGAGCTGGTCCAATCGAGCGGGAAGTGGAATAATACGCATGTTAACGCCGGGGGTCGGTTTGCCATTGTTGAAGTCGCGGGACCGATTCGGGTTCCGGAGGATGTTGCCAGCATTCAAACCGCGATTGACGCGTCACCCCACGGCTCCACGATTCTGATCGGTCCCGGCACATATCATGAATGTCTCACGATTGATGGAAAGCGCCTGACGCTGCGCGGCACCTC
>DATMEE010000509.1:0-13455 GCA_035557035.1 Phycisphaerae bacterium | reverse complement strand
GATCGATACCGCACATGACAGAAGCGCGCGCAAAGAGATTGAGATTTGCATTCGACTCAATGGTGAACTCATGCACGTCCCGGCATCGACCACGCTCGCGGCGCTTGTCGCGATCCGGTCGCCTCGACCGCCATTTGCGGTCGAAGTGAATAAATCGCTCGTCCGCCGTCCGCACTATGAATCGACTCTGTTGCGCGAGGGTGACATCGTCGAGATCGTCACGCTCGTCGGGGGAGGTTGAACAGTTGGTGGACCCTAAACCCCTCAAAATCGGAGCGCAAAGTTTTCGCTCCCGGCTCTTCGTCGGGACGGGGAAGTATGCATCATACGAGATCATGCGCGCGTGCCTTGAGGCCAGCCGCTGCGAAGTCGTCACGGTCGCCGTGCGGCGGGAGCGATTGTTCGACGCCCAGAACCGCAGCCTGATGGATTTCATCGACACCTCGCGATACACCATTTTGCCGAATACGGCGGGGTGCTTCAACGCGGATGATGCCATTCGTGTGGCACGACTCGGGCGCGACATTCTCGAGCAAATGAACAACGCCGGAGCGGCGTGGGTAAAGCTGGAGGTCCTGCACGACAAGAAGACGCTATTACCCGATCCGGTCGCGACGCTGGAAGCCACGAAGGAGCTGGTGAAGGACGGGTTCGCCGTGCTCGTCTATTCGAGCGACGATCCCGCGATGGCCAGCCGGTTGAAGGAGGCGGGGGCGACCAGCGTGATGCCGGCCGGCAGCCCGATCGGCAGCGGCCAAGGGGTGCTGAATCCGAACAACATCCGCATCATTCTTGAGATGTTGAAGGACGGCGATCCGAATTATCCGGTGATCGTCGATGCCGGCGTCGGCACGGCCAGCGACGTGAACATCGCGATGGAACTAGGGGCCGACGGCGTGCTGCTCAACACGGGCATCGCCCATGCGGTCGATGCCGTTGCGATGGCACGGGCGATGGCGCTGGCCCTCGACGCGGGCTATCTCGCCCACCGCGCCGGCCGGATTCCGAGAAAGCTCTATGCCACGGCCAGTTCACCGGTGGAAGGGACGATTATTTACTAAAACGAATCCGACCCCCCGCGCGTATGAACATCAAAAGAGCACGATCCGGTCGGCGAACTCCATCTCATTTCTGAAGGCAGCCGATTCTGCCGTGCGCGATTATCACGCAGTCCGTTGTTATCAACCACAATTACAACAGTTTTAGCTCGATTTTATTCGGGGTTGAATCTCGACGTGTAATATTGCGGTGAGTCGGTCGCCTATTCAAGCGGAACCGACCCATCGACATTTTTGCAACGCGACACGAGGGGATCGCTGTCTTTACGCGCCGTAGTCGAAGCCATACTAATTGAAGTCACTCGCAATAAGGAACCGTTTTATGTCAAGTCTTGCCTGTTGTCCGTGTAAACCCCGCATTCTCGCCGCATTCGCATTCGCGGCACTTTTCTTTTACAGCCAGGAGCATGCCTGGTCGCAGACCGTGCCGGAGGCTGAACCCAACGACATCAATCTTCTCGCGACGCCGCTCGACGATGGCGAATGCGGCGATGGCGATATCGACCCCGACTCCGACGTCGATATTTGGAGCCGGGCGGACGCCCTCGAAGACGACATCGTCTTCGCCTATGTGTTCACGGTAGACAGCACGGACAGCACCGACTCTACGCTCGAAGTGCGCAGCCCAGCTGATGCCACGCTTGATTCTGATGACGACGACGGCGAAGACGACGGATCCGCCGTGGCCGGGCTTGTTCTGACCTCGAACGGAACCATTCGGTATCGAATCGACGAGAACGGCGGGAACGCCGAAATTACGCCTTATACCCTGTATCAGATATTGGCCAACCCTGCGGATATTCAGCCCGAAATCGATCCGAACGGGACGGCCCTCACTGCCACGGCCATCGATGCGACGATCATGACGGGCGATGCGGCCATCGGCGAAGCGGACGTGGATTTCTACGCGGTGGAACTTGCGGAGCTCGATATCATCGCGGTTATCGTCGATGAGGATCCCGATGACGACGGAGATCGCGCCGACACGATTCTTGAACTCATCGATCCTGACGGCGTCACCGTCATTCACGTCGCGGATACCACCGTAGACAACAGCAATGCCAATGCAATGGCCTTCGAGGTGCCGGCCGCCGGCACCTATTTCATCAAGATTACCAACGATCTGGGCCCCGGCACCGAATATTCCTTCGTGACGCTGGTGAATTGCCTCCGCTCCTGCGAGGACACCGATAGCGACCAGGTCTGCGACGCTTCAGACAACTGCGACGAAGACGCCAATTACGATCAGGAAGACACGGACGGCGACGGCTTCGGCGATGCTTGCGATCTTTGCGAAGGCGACGACGCCACCGGCGACGACGACGCGGACGGCATCTGCACCGAGATCGACAACTGTCCGGACGATGCCAACGCCGATCAGGACGACGACGACGGCGATGACGTCGGCGACGCTTGCGATCTTTGCGAAGGCGACGACGCCACCGGCGACGATGACGAAGACGGCATCTGCGACGACAATGACCTGTGCATCGGCGACGACGCTTCGGGCGACGACGATGACGACGGGGTCTGCGACAGCGACGACGAATGCCCCGCTGATCCTGAGAAGAGCGAAGAAGGCCAGTGCGGCTGCGGCGAAGAAGACACAGATTCCGATGACGACGGAACCGCGGACTGCAACGACGAATGCCCGGAAAATGAAGACAAGACCGAACCGGGCGAGTGCGGCTGCGAGTTCGACGACGCCGACGCCGACGGCGACGGAATTCTGAATTGCGACGACAACTGTCCGACCGAGCAGAATTTCGACCAGGAAGATTCCGACGATGACGCCATCGGCGATCGCTGCGATTCGACGCCGAACGGTGAGTGCGGATTCTTCGGCATCTTCTTCGGAACGGCGTCGATGCTGATGGCGCCCTTCCTGCTGATCGGCCGGCGGAAGCTGCATGCCCTCAGCAGGTTGCGGAGCTAAGTACTCCTCAAATCCTGGATGATGAAAGAAATCAGAGTGAATTCCGGGAAGCCCGGGCGACTCCATTCAGGTCGTTCCGGGCTTTTCGATCCCCTGGCGACGATAAGACGGTTGCAGCCTCGGGCGGCAAATGCCCATGCTCTTCATGGACGCCGAATGCGAGCTGGTGTCCGAGCTGCGTCGCGCTAGGACGCAGCGGCGATCTGAGCTGCCGGCAGCGGGCGCGCGCCCGTGGACGGCATCGGCGGCTGGCCACTTTTGGACGCCTCAGCGCCCAGCGGGCGGGCCGAGGGCTGCGACGAAATTGCCGGCCGGCTCGATCCACCGCCGGATGAATTCCCGACGATCACATTTCCAACAAAGATGGCGCCATCGGCGATCTCGAGGCGGTTGGTCCGCATGTCGCCTTCCATGCGGGCGGTGGCCATCAGGTGCAGCTTCTCTGACACCGTGAGGTTGCCCTTGCACTCGCCTTCAATGGTGACGCTTGCCGCTTCAACATTGGCCGAGACCTGCGCGCCTTCGGCGATGTGAAGATTCCCCTTCGACTTGATCTGCCCCTCGAAGGCTCCTTCGATGCGAACACCCTTGTCGAATGAGATCTCTCCCTTGAACTTCGCGTCGGCTCCGATCACCGTTGGAAACTCGCCGTTTTGCTCGGCCATCGTTTAAAGACCTCCTTGCCGGCCGCATCGGGCCGGTCACCAATCCTTAGTCAGCGAATCCGTTCTTTGATCCCATCCGTGGAAGAAAGAGCAAGTATAACCAGACTGTCATCGAATTCAACGGCCGAGTTATCGTTTGTGTCTTGTTTCAGAGTGCGGGGGTCCGTGAAGGCGATAGGCCTGTGAATTCTGGTTCCGCTTAATCTCTGTGTCTTACGCTCTTCCGGATGGGTCGGTTCAGGCTCGACTTTGACAAAGTCAGGCCTAGGGGACAGGAGCGTCCGTGCGGTTTGGATTGGGCTGCGTGACGATTTCCGACCCATTTCCTGCAAAAACGCGACCCAGGAAATGGGCCGTGAGCGGCAGAGTGCTGATCGCCGTGGCGGCACGCGGTCGGGCGACCCAGGCATGCTCGGCGTGACGCACAGCCCCCATTTCCACCGGGGCCCCGGATTTGCGGCAGGCATCGATCAATGCCTCCGACTGCTGATAAGGCACGATTGAATCCCAATTGCCGTGAAGCACCAGGATGGGGGGTGAGGTGGGCCGAAGATACGTCACGGGCGATGCGGCCGCGTAGGTTTCAGGGCACTCATCCGGTTTACAGCCAAGCAAGCGTCGAATCACCGCGGGCGCAATGATGCCCGACGATTCATAAAGGGATGTAAGCTCGGTCGGAGCGTAGATATTGACGATTCCCCGAATCGGCGAATTCAGTCGCGCCAATGGTTCGGCTCCGACGATTTCCGGATCATCACATAATCCCACCATCAGGGCGAGATGGCCGCCGGCGGACTCGCCGCCGATGACGATTTTTTCGGGGTCGATCCGGTACTTTCGTGCATTTTTTCGGAGGAACTGAACCGCCTCCGTCACGTCGTGGACCGGTAGCGGGAATTTTACGTCGCTGCGAGCCAGTCGATAAGAGATCGTGGCCGAGACATATCCGAGCGAAGTCGTGAATTCGCACAGGGGCCGCATGAGCTTCCGTGAGCCAATCACCCATCCGCCGCCGTGAATCCACACGACGAGCGGCTTCGGACCCTTGAGGCCGCGCGGCAGCGCGATGTCAAGTGCGAGCGAAGACGCGGGACCGTTATTGGAATACTCGATATTGTCGAGCCACTTCACTTCGTACAGGCCCACCGAGTGACGTGAGCATCCGGTGGTCGATAGCGCTGTTCCGACGACCAGGCAAATCATTGCCAGGTTGGCGGACCCGCGCTGAAACGCCGCGACATCTCGACGAATCCGCCGCTCCTTCGGCGCGAGGTCAGAACTGGCGCAATAGATCCACGGGTTCCGCTTCGCTCCACCCGTGGCTACAGCCCGCCGCCCCTCCGGGGCGAAGGTCGCGTCCCTTTGTAGCATCAATTGAAACCTTAGTGTCCTGAATCGGAGTGCTGCATTCGGGACTTGACCAAAGTGCCGTATTAATGTCATTCAAATGCCTTTGCCGGCGCGCTGGGCGCCGAGGGGTCGTCCGCAGGTTCGTTCTGGCGCGTCTCGCTCTTGGCCCGCTCCTGCTCGCGATTGTAATGCACTTCGGCGCGGCCTTCCTTCCAGCCGTACTGGTAGCCCTTCTGATATTCCTTGTCGGTCATCCACAACCAGGTCCACGACCCTCCGTCCTCGAAAAGTGAGAACTTCGAATCACGCCGGCCATCGTCGCGGCCGCGGTTGAACTCCTCGTTGGACATGGACATGCGCTGCGACTGGCCTGATTTTTGATGCTGATCGCCGCAGCCCGACAGAACCATCACGCCGCCGGCCGAAACCGCGAGGGTCAGGATGGAGATGCGCGAAAGTCGATCCAGATTCATCTGTTACTTTCCCCTCTCGACGCGATAGAGGCCCTTTTCACAGGCGTGGACAAACGTCTCGGCGGTCGTTTTCAATTTTTCCCACCCGGCTCGGATGCGCATCGCCTCCTGATGCCCGATCGCGCCGTCGTCGGCCACCGACCTGCTCACTTCATTGAGCAACTTGCTGAATCCGTTGACCAGGTGCTGCGTGGATTGAAGCAGGTCGGCATCGATATCTTTCGAGCTGGTCGCGGCGTTGTGAACGAAGAACCCACCGGCCACCTGACAGAGCCAGGTTACGACGCCGATATGGCCGGTGACGTCGATGATCTCCTTCAGGCGGTCGAGCGGATTGCGCGCCCCGCTGAGATCGGGATCGTTCGGATCGGCCTCCTGACACCACTTGTAAATCAGTGCGGCGCTGAGCTTCAATTCGCTCGCGAGTGCCTTGACGCCGACCACTTCGGCCGCTTCGCGCAAAACTTCGTTGGATTTCATGCCTTGTCTCCCGCTTCGCACCAAAGTGCGACGCCTGCATCGAATCATCCATTATAATTCATTTCCGCAAGTTGGAGTCCTCGTGGAAGAAAGAGAACCAAACAGCCTATTTCAGACGAAGCGCGTCATTCGGACGCTGCTGGAAAGTGTCGGTGCTTCGCCGAAAAAGCGGTTCGGGCAGTGCTTCCTCATCGACCGAAATTTAATGGACAAACTGGTCGATTCCGCCGAACTCCGGCCGACAGATGTCGTCCTCGAAGTCGGGGGCGGCACGGGAAGTCTGACGGCGATACTGGCCGCAAGATGCGGGCGGGTCGTGTCGGTGGAGATCGATCGCGAAGTGGCCTCGGTCGCGCGCGAGAGCCTTGCGGAATTCGCCAACATTGTTCTGCTGGAAGAAGACGCGCTGGAAAGCAAGTCCAGCCTCAATCCCATCGTCGTGCGGCAGCTCGAGCTTGCACGCGGCGCGATCAGCGGCGAATTGAAGCTCGTCGCGAACCTGCCGTACGACATCGCCACGCCGCTGGTCGTTAATCTGCTGGTAAGCGACCTGCCGATCACGCGGCTCTGTTTCACCGTGCAGGCCGAGGTGGCGGACCGGTTTCTCGCGGTGACCGGCACGCACGATTACGGCCCGGTCAGTATCCTCACGCAACTCCTGGCGACGGGACGGCGCATTTGCAAATTGCCCCCCCAGGCCTTCTGGCCGGCGCCGAAGGTCCACTCGGCGATGCTTCGGCTCGATGTCCATCCGCAGGCTGATTGGAACAGGCTGGAAGTTGCCGTTTTCGCGGCGTTCGTTCATCGCTTTTTTCAATTCCGCCGCAAGACCATCGCGCACATCGCGAAAATGCTCGAACTCTCCGAACCGGTGCTGGCCGCGTTGACCGGGCTGGGCGTGAGTCCCACCGCCCGCCCCGAAAACATCTCTCCGCAGCAATGGCTCTCCCTGTTTCGCGCCTGCCAATGACGAAAAACGGGCATGGCGGTATAATCGCCGGCGATGGGCCGCGAGCGGCCCTGCAACGAGAAATCTCCAGCCAGGAACTCATGATGTCTTTTCCAACCGGCGGCGACCGGGCCATTTCGACTTTGCAACTCGTCAAGAGCGAAGACCTCAATCATCACCACACGCTTTACGGCGGGCGGTGCGTGGAGTGGTGCGTTCACGCCGCCTACATCGCGGCGGAAAGCTGCTTCGACCGGCCGCAGCCGCTGGTGTTCATGTCGATCCGCAGTCTTTCGATGCGCGCGCCGGCGCGGCTGGGCGACATTATTCAGCTCGTGGGCGAGATCGATTACGTCGGCGATTCGACGATCGGCGTGCGGGTCGACGCGAGAATCACGCAGCCGACGGACGATCAGAAGATCGTCGCGACGGGCACGTTTCTGTTCTGCTCGGTCGACGAGGCGGGCCGGGCGATCGATCACGGGTTGAAGCCGCGCGAGAACGAGAAGCGCAGCTCCCGCGAGCGATGGCAGCGCACGATATCCGAGGAACGCGCCCACTCACCGACGCTGTAACCGGTTGCGCGCGCCTTTCGCCACGAAGTGGCGGAGCAAACAGAGCCGCGCCCGTAAGGAAGCGGTAAACCGTTCGCCAACCGGCTAACTTCAAAATCTCGGAGCGAGCAGAGAATTGTTTCCAGACAACACGCCTCAATAACATGAATCTGGACGACACGATTGTAGCAATCGCCTCGCCGCCGGGCCAAGGCGCGCGGGGAATCGTGCGCCTGTCAGGCCCCGACGCCTTCGATATTCTGCGTCAGTTTTTCCATTTTGAGGACGATGGGCGGCGTGAGCAGTTTCCGGCCTGGCTGACGGGATGGGTACGCTTTGGCGAATCGAGAAAAGAGGAAGAGTCCGCGCGGGACGTAGAGCGGGGTCCGCCATCGACGGCGTATCCGCAACGCCAATTGCAGGCGTCGGGATATTTGTTTCGTGGACCGCACAGTTACACCGGCCAGGACACGGTCGAGATTCACACGCTCGGTTCGCCCGTGCTGCTCGGCATGATCGTCGAGCGGTGCCTCGAATTGGGCGCGCGGCGGGCCGAAGCGGGCGAGTTTACCGCGCGGGCATTTCTGGCGGGCAAACTGGATTTGTCCCAGGTTCATGCCGTAGCGGGCATGATCGCGGCTCGGTCGGACGCGCAGCTTGCGGCGGCCGAGAGGTTGCTGCACGGCGCGCTGTCGCAACGGGCATCCGGGGCCCGTGAAGAATTGGCGGATTTGCTGTCGCTCGTCGAAGGGGCCATGGACTTCGCCGACGAGCCGATCGAATTCATCACGCCGGCCGACCTTCGCGAGCGGCTCAGCCGCGTTCGCGACATGTTGCTCGCGACGGTCGAATCAGGCGTGCGTGCCGAACGGTGGGGGGTGCTGCCCCGGGTGCTGCTGGTAGGGCCACCCAACGTGGGCAAATCCAGTTTGCTCAATCGGCTGACGGGCATGGACCGGGCGATCTGCGCGCCCGTCGCGGGCACGACGCGAGACGCGGTGTGCGCGCCGCTGTCGCTGGGCGAAGTAGAGTGTCTTCTGGTTGACATCGCAGGTTTCGACCATACGGGAGCGACGGAGCTGGATGTAAAGGCGCAACAGAAGGCGCGCGAGTCGACGCAGGACGCGGACTTGATTCTCTACGTCGTGGAGCTCGCGGAGCGTCAAATCGGCGAGGGTGCCGGCGCTTGTACGCAAATGGAGGGTTCAAGGAATACGCCGCATCTTGTGGTCGCCAATAAGGGAGACCTGCTGCGGCCGGAGCAACGCGTGCGGCTTGGCGAGTGGATGCGAAGTCAGGACCAGTCTCACATTATGGTCAGTGCCGCGACCGGGGAAGGGTGCGAGGCGCTGAAGGAGCTGATCGCCGGCCGGCTTTTAGACTGTGAGATCGACCGTCGGGATGCAGGGATTGCGATGATGGCCGAACATCGCGAGTGCCTGCATCGAGCGGTCGCCGCCATCGGCCGGGCGCTAGCAATCGCGTCGCGGTCGAGGGAGTCGCTGGCCGATGCCGACTTGGTGGCGGCGGAACTCCGCGTCGCCGCCGACGAGCTTGGCGTGCTGATTGGAAAGGACCTGACCGAGGACATGCTCGGCCGCATTTTCTCGCAGTTCTGCGTGGGGAAATGACTCCCATGCGCGGCGCAGCACTTGCAACTACTTCGTGGGTGTTTTTTCGCGCACTGATTCTCGTGATTGGCCCGTCGATGTCGGGCAGGTGCAGCCCGTCCCCTCCGAACAGCCACTGCAACAGTAGGTCTTGCCGGCTTTGGTGATCCCGGCCTTATCGGGCCATGTGTCTCGTTCCATGCCGCATTCGGGACAGTCTTGAGGATTCATGAGATTCTCCAATAAAATGAGCCATGAACTACATAATCACTTTTGGGCGTCAGCCTGATTGAATTATTCGTCCCGAGCCTGACGGTGAAATTAAAACGCGATCACGGCGAATTCATGCCGGGTTCCGCGTCGTGACGCCTGCTTACCCCGGCGGGCGGCCAATTCGTCCAAGGCGGCGTTCTTGAGACCCCAGCGCGCTCCGCGTTAGAATGGAGATTTGCACCGAATCAGCGTCACAGGCAATTACGGAGAGATTCATGACGGAAAAAGTCACGGCACAGGCGATGCTGGCGGCGATGAAGACCCACGAGGCCTCGGACCTGCATTTGAAGGCGGGGATGGCGCCGGTCTTCCGAGTCGGCGGGCATCTGCGCACCGTCAACTTGGCGCCGATGTCGGGCGAGGAGATCGCGAACTGCCTCGAGTCGATCATTCCGCCGCAGCGACGAGCCTTTTACGAAGAGCACGGCGATCTGGACTTCGCCACTCACCTCGGAGAAGGAGAGCGATTCCGCGTGAATATTTTTCGCGCGGGCGGCGTCATGAATGCGGCGATCCGGCGCGTCAATCCCACAATACCGTCTTACGATCAGCTTCACCTGCCGAAGATCTATGAGAAGATCATCGCCGAGACCGGCGAGGGCATCATCATCATTTCCGGCGTGACCGGCTCGGGCAAGAGCACGACGCTGGCGGCGATGATCGAGCAGATCAACACCACGCGGCACGAAAACATCGTCACCATCGAGGACCCCATCGAGTTTCTGTTTAAGCCAAAAAAGTCAATCGTCTCCCAGCGCGAAATCGGCATCGACATTCCAACGTACGGCGAGGGCTTGAAATACATCGTGCGTCAGGACCCGGACGTGATCTTCGTCGGCGAAATGCGCGACAAGTTCACCATGTCGGCCGCGCTGCAGGCCGCGGAGACCGGCCACCTCGTCTTCGGCACGCTGCACACGGCCGACGCGATGCAGGCATTTGCCCGCGTGCTGGAATTCTTCCCGCGCGAGGAGCACGAGTTCATCCGCAGCTCGCTGTCGAATTCGCTGCGGGCGATCTGCGCCCAGCGGCTGCTGCCGGGGGCCGAGCCGGGCATGCGCGTGCCGGCGACGGAGGTGCTCATCAACAACGCAACCTGCAAGGAGCTGATCCGCAAGGAGCAGGATCAGGATTTGCCGTCGTTGATTGAAGGCAGCGAAAACGAGGGCATGCAGTCGTTCACCACCTCGCTGGCTCACCTGGTTCAGAAGGAGCTGGTTTTCATGGACGTGGCGATGGAATACGCTCCGAACCGCGAGGCGCTCTCAGGGCGGATTCGCGGCATCAAGACGACGGCGCAGTCGCTGATTCATCGGGTAAAGTAGGATTTTGGCAAGCCGCGGAGCGGCGTAAGAGTAAAGCCCCGAAGGGGCGAAGGAGGTGACTTTCTTTCGTCCCTGCCGGGACTTGGATTCGTATAGGTCGTATTCTCACGGCTCGCGCCGTGGGCTTTATTCTTAATTCTGACGCCGCTCCGCGGCTATTGTCGCTCCTCGACTACGGTACTCGAAACAGCGTCGCGTACGGCGGCGCGGGCGGCGGTACGACTCTGAACTGCTCCACCGGCGTCAGACCGGCGGCACTCAGCGATTCAAAGAGCGGCACGTCGATCGACTTCCAGAAGCCATATGTCCTTCGCAGCCGGTCCATTTCCATCCAGTCCACGTACACGTAATCGTAGCCCTTCTGCCGTAACCACTGCATGAGTTGAGCGGCATCGCGTGTTTCGGCCGCCTCTGCAAATGGATTTCGATTGAACACCACGCAATAATCCGCGCCCGGTTGAAAGTAAAACCGCCGCGCCTCGGCCACCAGCAGGATGCGCTTTCTCGCGCGAAACTCGCGGTTCAACCGCGGAATCGGCCGCGGGTCGCCGGGCCATTCCCGCGTCATCAGATCGTGCTGGCCAAATACATCGAGGGTCAGATAGTCAATCGGGCGCTCGGTGGGTGACGGACTTCCGGTAGTGAAGAGTCGCCAGATCGCAACGCCATTGAACGCCGAGAGCAAAATCAGCAGGAGAACGCCGAACGCGGGACGGACAATGGCAGTACGATCGCGCAGCCGCTGCCAGGCGAGGCCCCCAAGGACCGCGCACGGCGCGATGAGTACAATCGCGAAGCGGTCGACCAGGTGTGTAAGGACGGTCCATGCCAGCGCGCCGACGCCGAGCATCCAGAAGCAGGCCAGTTCCGGATGCATAGCAAGCCGATTGACATTGCCTGTGTCGGCGAAGCGCGTATCTCCAATGGGGATTGCTTCTGGCGTCTCCCGGCCGCGTTTCGGTGGGGCAAAAATAGAAGTACGACACAGGATCAGGGCAAGGGGCACGGCGGCGAGGGATAGGGCGATCAGGGGTCCGAAGTACCGCGAGACGACGACCTGATCGAAGAATCGGGCGACACGGTCCGTCGCGCCGGAGTGCTCGGGCGAGGGCTGATGTCCTTCGATCCATTGCCGGGCCAGGCGGTCGTTCCAGATGCCCTCGCCTGCTCCGAGAATTGAGTAACCCAGAGGGAATACGGGATTTCCGGTTGCGATGAAGTTTTTCAGGAGCCAGGGGCAAAAGGCGAGCATTGCTCCCACGGAAAAGCAAAGCATCGACTTCATGCGATCAGCAATCGATCGCCGCGCTCCTGGGCCCGCGCCAAAAAAGACGGCACAGGCGAGCGGTAGTGCCGTCGTCATGACGCCCGTGTATTTGCAGCCGCAGGCGAATCCCGCGAGGAGACCGGCCGCGAAGAACCAGCGATATCGCTTCGCGGGGCTGCACAAGCTGCGGAGGGCCGCTGCGAGGGCCAGCGCCGAGAAAAAGAGCAGGCCGTGCTCCACGTAGGCCAGGCCGCTGAGATAGACGAGAAACGGCGTCATGCCGGCCAGCAGGGCGGCGGCGAGTCCGGCCGTCGGGTTGACCTCGCGCGCGGCGAGCCAGATGGCGGCGACGGCCATGATCGCGAGCATCGCGTGCAGAAGCTGGCAGGTCAGGGCGGCGCGAACCGGGTCGCCGTGAAGGATCATCGCGAGCAGATAGAGCATTTCGACGTTGAAGGGAAAATTGCTGTAGATGTTGTGAGGGAGATATTCAATGCGGCCGGCGTCGAGATAATCGCGCGGCGCGCCGAGGTGATATTCGAGGGCGTCGTATCCGTTGCCCTCAGCGGGCCAGAGCAGGCCGGGCGGCATCGTCGCGGCCAGCAGCGCGAAGGCGGCGAACGGAACGAGTAGAAACAGAAGCCATAAGCCGCGCCGACTTGAGGCAGACTCAATCGGGGATGCGACTGGCCGTTTCAGCGCCCGAAGGATTTGGACGAGCCCTGCGATTGCAAACAACGACAGGAGAACAATCCATACAGTTCGCGATAGAACTCCCGCGGTACCGAGAGCGAGCATCAACAACGAGAGCGTGCCGAGACCCAAGCCGGTCGACAAAAGAAAGAACCATCGCCGCGGGAGTTCGCGGATTCGAAGGCAAGAAAGCACGCAGACGCCGAGGCCGGCGGATGCCACAAGGATGGCGGCGGCAACCGCGCCGTTCGTCAGAACGGCGAGCAATCCATTCACGGAGAGGAAACCGATGAGAATCAGGGTGAGGCCGGCGAAACAGAGGGGAAGGATTCCCGTCGAAGGGACGGCGCCGGCGGGAGCATTCTTTGAAATGGGCACAATCCGTCGGGGCCTCGGGAAGAATTCTCCGCAGCATTGTGTGGCGACTAAAACGTGTCAACTGTGATTCGACCTGGATTGATTGAGTCGGCGGCGTTATCAGAACCCTGCACGTCACCGATCCGCCGTAGCGGGCAAGTGCATGGGCCTTTCGCGAACAGGGGGAGGCCGGTCCTTGGGCGAACCGGATTCTGAACCCGCGAGTACTATGTGTAGCGCTGGCGCTCTTTTTCACGGCATTCCTCGAACAGGCGGGTGTAGCTGTCGTAGCGCTCGGGGAAGATTCTCCCTTTCTCCACCGCACCGCGGATCGCGCAGCCCTCCTCTTCGAGGTGCGAGCAATTGGGAAACTTGCATTTCCGCACTAATTCACGGAATTCGATGAAATACGCCTCCAGCTCGTCCGAGTCCAGTTGAATGAGATCGAACTGGCGCATGCCCGGC
>DATMEE010000508.1:0-8820 GCA_035557035.1 Phycisphaerae bacterium | reverse complement strand
CGTTTGCGCGATGCAGCCCGGCGTACTCGCCATACAAGGGATAGGAAGCTGTTGAAAAAATGAACTGTCTGCCTTCTCGAGGATCTCGCTTTCAAATTGACGGGGCACGCGAGAAGGGAGATTCACGAATGCCCATTCGATCGAAACGGGTGCTCCCGAGAGAAGACGCAGAAGGGTGCCCGCGCGGCTACTGGAAAATCGAGAATTTTTGAAATTATTTTTCGAGGCCGGGGATGACTGAAAAAACGTGCTATTTGGTCGCGAGATGGGCCTGATTGACGAATAGAGGGCCGAAGGAGCGTCCCAAGCGGTCCAACGACCGAAGTAGCGGATGGGTCGCCTTCACCACAAAGGGAAAAAAGTGGATGCCAGCGGAGCCCAAATCGCGGCAGCCCGCTGAGCGAAGCCAGCAGCGCAACTGATAGTACCCCGGCCAGTTTTCAAGACCGGAATATGGCCGGAGCCCCAACAGGTTGGCCAGCGTGCAGGACCATCGCCAGACGCGATTTGGGCAGGTAATGACCACTCTTCCGCCCGGCCGACAGACCCGGACCACCTCCATTACAGCCCGCCGGGGATCGGGCGTGTGCTCGATGCATTCCGAGGAAACCACGATGTCGAAAGTCGCGTCACCAAAGGGGAGCCTCGTGACGTCTCCGCACGTCAGTTGTGACCGGCATCGCTTGCCAGCGGTGCGGAGCAGTGCCGGGCCGATGTCGAGGCTGGTGACGGCAGCGCCCCGCTGAATCGCCCATTCGCTGAAGCGGCCGGTTCCGCAGCCGGCGTCGAGCAGTCGAAGTCCCCGCAGGTCGCAGGACGCAAGCAATTCATTGAAGACGACTTCGAGACGGCGGTTTACGTCGTACTCGTTCATGATGTCGTCGAACGAGTCGGCGATGGTGTCGTAAAACCGCTGCTTGTCGGATGCCGGGGCCGCGACGCTCATGTGGTCAGGGGGGCGTAAGTGGCTTCCTCCCGCCGCATCGAGTCGATGCGGGAAGGGAGATCGAATCGAGAGCGGGAGTTCGAGAAATCGAAGTCGGGCGACGCGCCGATGTGCGCGGTGACGAGCTTGACCGCCTCGGAGCGGCGCGATGCGGCGACCGGAGAGTCGCCATCGCTTGTCGCCGGACTCGTGCGGATGCGTTCAGCGCCGCCGATCGTTTCAGCGATGACGTACGACGGTCGCGCGAGGCTCGCGTTGAAAAGACGACCGAGATACTCGCCCAGCAGTCCGATGCAGATCAGTTGAACACCGCCAAGAAGTGCGACAAGCCCGGCCGTGGATGCCCATCCGGAGACGGCCGCAGGGCTGAAGATGCCAATCCATGCAATGTAACAGAGATATGTGAACGACAAGGATGCGAACGTCAGGCCGCAGAACGTGGCGAGCCGCAGCGGCAGGATGGAAAAGCTCATGATGCCGTGAACGGCGAGTCCGGCCATGCGCATGGCGGAGAATTTTGTTTTTCCGGCGATGCGCGGGTATGGCTCATAGCGCACGTGAGCGGTTGGATGCCCCATCCATGGCACCAGTCCGCGCAGGAAAGGCACGGGGCCGCGCTGCTCGTTGATCTGGTCGACCACCATGCGGTCCAGAAGCCGAAAATCCGACGCGGCCTCCTGAATCGGCACCTCGCAGAATACGGAAAAGACCCGGTAAAAGAGCCGGGACGTGGATCGTTTGAACCAGGACGCTTCGGGTTCGTCGTCGCGAATCATCTGAACGACCTTCGCCCCGCAACGCCATCGTTCGATCATGTCGGGGATGAGCTCTACGGGATGTTGCCCGTCGCCGTCCATGGTGATGACCGACCGCCCGCGCGCCGCGCTCATGCCGGCCGCGAGGGCCGCCTGATGGCCGAAGCAGCGCGTCAGGCGAATGGCCTGCCAGTTTCGGTGCCGTCGCAGGGCCGCTTGAATCTCGTTCCACGTTTCATCCGAGCTGCCGTCGTCGACAAAAACCACCTCATAGAATTGGCCGCGCAACCTCTTTTCGATGTCGCGAATGAACTCGGGCAGCCCCGCCTGTTCGTTCAATACGGGAATCACGATCGAGAAGGTGGGCGTCGGCGAGAGCGAGCCGGAGCGAAGTTGGACCGAAGGTTCGGTGGGCTGGCTTCGAAGCACCGATGCGGAAAAATCGTCAAGAATCGACATTAAGCGTCTCCCGAGCCGGTGGTCCTGACCCCGGCTGATTCCCTGTTATTATCGTCAGCGAATCCATGATCGGGCTTGGAGCCATTCGTCGTTCAGGGCGAGGCGCAATAAATGCGAGGCGACCGGCAATCAGGGACGAGACGCCAAAAGCGGCGTCGCTTCGTAGACGTCGAAGCGATCATTTCGAAATACCCGAGAGAGCGGTGCAAGGTTTGCGACGTGGCGCGTTCGATCGATGACGACGTAGTTGATGCCGAACTCCAGTGCGAGATCCAGGGCGCGCCCCGCGTCGAGCACCGCGTATTTTTCGACGGCGTCGTGGTAGCCCAGGACCGGGTCGCCGGCCTGCCTCTCGTGGCGGCGCATCCATTCCACCTGGTGGGTTGCGGTGAACGGGAATGACTTGAAGTCGATGACGACGGCGCGGCCGGTTTCAAGTCGGAAATTCACGAGGTCCGGCGGGACCGCAAACCGCGTACCGGTCGGCGTTGAACGGCTCCACTCGAATAGGGTGGTTTCATCGCGACCGGCATTGTTTTGAAAAATGTCTTGACGCCACATGCCGGAGCGGACGCCAAACGCGGCGAGCAGCAGAAGGACCGCCATACTTGCGGCTTCGAGCGGGATCAGTCTTCGCCCCGATACCATGCGAGACTCAATCGAAGCATGCGCCTTTGCGGATTCTTCGATCGGTGGCGAGAGAAACGAGCCGAGGAGATGAAGCCCATACAGCGCGAACAGCAAAACGATGGCGCGCGATTCAAACCCGGAGATCGCCAGCAGCCCGATGGCGCATGCGGTTGCAATCATTCGACCGGCGCCAAGCGGCATTCCCTCGGCGTCAAACAGCATGGCGATGGCGACGTAGGCCACGATCGTCAGAAAAGGCGCGAGACGCCACGGAAAGAGGGCGTTGGCGAAGTCGGATTGGACACCGAGGATGGCGATGATTCCGACGAGCAGCACGAGACCGACCGATGTCACGATGCGCCGGGCCGTTGCAGTGAAGGCTTTCGGCCGCACTCGCCAGGCGATAAGTCCCGCCAATATCGTCGTTGCGAACGGAAGGTACCAGTCCGCCGGCCAGCTCGCCGGCGCGTAGTGCAATGGCGCGTAGATGTTCCAAAATATGTGTTTACTCAAGGCCGAAAGGCTCTCGTCCGCGGCAAGGCTGCCAAACAAAGAAAGGTGCGGAAGCGACGCGATTGCCCACGGCACGAATAGCTTGGGCGCGAGCCTCCCCTTTTCACCGCGCGGATTCAAAGCGACAAAAAGAAGCCAGACCGGTCCAACGAGAACCAGATAGTTTGCATGAACAGCGCAGCCGAGCGCTGCGATGACCCCGGCCGTAAGCGACCGACGGTAGAGCAGGCACGTCAATGCAATCAGCAGACAAACGCCGGAAAAAACCGAGGGAACAAAATAGGGCAGCAGAATACTGCTGTGTCCCGGTCCATTTACGGGCATGAATGCGACCAGAATCAGCAGGGCGGCGAAGGGACCGAAAGGCCGTTGTGTAAAGCGGGCGACAATGAAATAGAGGCTTGTGATGAATCCAATCGCCGCGATGCCATTCAGCAGGCCGAGACCCTGATCGAGAAAATTGGAATGGGCCAGTAGCCGGACCAAGCTGCTGAAAACACGATGGTGATCGGGCGTTTGCGTGACGAACCAGTCGCCGACCAGGAACGACGGGTCGGCGGCATGGAGTCCGTGAAGCAGGTACTGACAGTGATTGCTTATGCGGACCTGCATCCCGTTGTGCAGCGCAAAGCCGGCTGCGGCGGCGCCAACGCAGAAGCAGGTCGCCAAATGAGCTTGCCGAGGAGTGATGCGGCTGAGGGCCGTTATCGTCGTTCGGATGGCGTGTTGCGGATGGGTCTTGAAAACGCCAGTGGGGAACGCCGTCATTCGAGTTACATCGGCGGAGTGCGAGAGCGTGCTGTCGCGACCGAGATGATGAATGGCTCAATTCGGTCTGGCCGCTTGTTTCAACATGCTGAGCGGGCGTGCTCGCGGCGCAGTTTTCGGACGCTCGAATTCGGCGCCTCGCGCGCATCGCGGACCTAGAAGTGGGCCTGCTCGACCGGATACTATTCTTTACAAGGGCCAAGTTCAGTCAAAAGGGGGGGCAACGTGCGAGAACCGATTCGAGTCGCTCGAAGTGGAATGCTCGGATCGCTCTCGGCGCTCTGCGCCGCATTGATCTACCCGTTGTTTCTGATTGTTTCAGCGATTTTTGTCGTGCCGCTCACGCTGCTGACTCAAACCATTGCAGGCCGCGCGCCGGAAACCAGCAGCCTGCGGATGCGCGTCCAGCATCGCACGCGCTGGTTCGTTTTCATCGATCTACTCTCAACCGCTCTGGCGTATCTCGTCGCGGACTTTTTCCGTTGTCGATGGTGGATGCAGGTGTCATGGCCCGAAGTGGTTCATGGATACGGCAATACGATCGGCATGCATCTCACCATGCTCGCGATCCTTGTGCCGGCCTGGCCGATCATTCTCTACTGGTTGGGATGGTATCGGCCGCGTCACCGGCCATGGGGCTGGCGCGTTAAGAATACATTGGTTGCCGGCGGCGTTCTTGGGCTGCTCATGTGCGCGATCGCGCTGGGCGGTTTTCGCGAGATTTATCCTCGCGCTCAAATCGGGTTCACTATTTTGATCCTCCCTCTGATGACGGGACTGATTCGGTCGGCCGTCGAGATGTACGAGCGCGGCCGTAGAAGCGCGGCTCGGTCGTCACGCCTTGATCCGGCCTGGTGAAGTTAATCGCCAGTCTTTTGAATTGCGCCGATTGTCCAGGGACCTTCTTTCGGCCGCTCGTTGCCGTCGAAGTCGGTCATCAGCTCGGGGATGTTCATCTCCGTTAGGTTTTGCCCGTTCCCTGAGAGCGGCGACTCGGACGACGGCGCCGGCCGAACGATCTCCGCAAAATTCGCGGGCCAATCCCTTGCCATTGGAATTCGCTCTCGCTCAAGCGTAATCAATGCGAATTTCGGATCGGTTAAGAGACTATTTGCATCGGCGTTGGTCGCTCGCGGACCATTCAGCGCATCGTCTCCATTCGGAGCGCCTTCCGCCCAATACTCCTTCCAGCCATCAATGTCTTGCCAGCGATTGTCCTGATATCTGAACAGCGTCGACCCCATGTTTCCGAATGAAAAGAAAATATTGTGATCGCCATAATAGGTGCGATTCTGCATGTGCGGCGACCCATGGGCTTGTAGAAACCACATCACGCCGCCGTCCAGCGTGCAGATGATCGTGTTGCGGAATTCCGCCCGGTTCGCCATGTAGGGCGGAAGATGGCGCTCGCCGTTGCCGAAGGGGCCGCCCGACTTTGTGCGGGTTTCATCGCGCAATGCGATGATTGTGCAATTCAGCAGTCGAATGTCCGTGTTCTCGCGCCAGATGACCGCGCCGCTGCCGCTGTTGCGGGCGCCGATGGCGATGCAATTGGTGAGCGTATGGGAGTTCTTTCCGTTCGCCTTCCGGCCGCGAGGATCGTCCGCCACCATCCCGCGCAGGTAGAATTGGGCCGAGCTGTTTCCCCACGAGGCACATTTGTCGATCACGAAATTTCCGGAGCCTTTGAGCGCGAAGCCATAGCGTCCGTTGTTCCAGCAGCGTGACCGGCGAATTGTCACATTGTAGACCGAGCCCTGGGTTACCATGCCATTGATCTGATTGTTGGAATTATTGTCGTGAAACAGACAATCCTCAATGAGGATATCGTGACTGCCCGCTCGGGGCGTCTCAAGGTCGTCCACGTTGTTGCTGAAGTCCAGCGTGCCCTCGGTTCCGTTGCATTGGTAGAAATCGCATCGTCGAATGGTCACGTGCGACACCCCGCCATGGCGCGCCGCCAGCACCGAGGCGCACTTCCACGCCTCGACGTCCTCGATCGTGATGTGATGCGGCTGTCCCGCGCCCGGCGTTCCCGGAAATGCGAAGCGCCAGACGTGGCCCGAGCCGGTGGCCTTGAAATTGCGAAACACGTAATGCCCGGCATCGGGTCGCGCGCCGGCGGACCTGGGCGTGAAATCGAAGATCCACCGCGCGGAGGAGCCAGACGTTAGAAGGACTTCTTCGCCCTCTCGCCCTTCGACCGTGATCGGGGCATCCGGCTCGCCGCTGTTGGCAAAATGAATGAAGCTCTCGACGTAGGTGCCGCCCAACAGCACGATCGTGTCACCCGGTCGGGCGAAGCGCGCCGCGCGACCGATGCTACGAAGCGGCTGCGCCTCGGTTCCAGGGTTCATGTCCGAGCCGCGGTCGGGCTGGGGGCTGACGTAAATACGATTCTTCTCCGTAACGCCGCGGACCGTGACCGAGAGCAATGCTTCATCGACGGCGCCAATATCGTCGGTCACGCGAAGCCGGAGGCGGTGCAGGCCGATGGGCAGCTCGATGGTTCCAGCCGCTTCCGAGGAAATGGGGCGATTCTCATAGTCCCATGCGTAAGAGATGATGGTCCCGTCGGGATCCTCGCTGTCGCCGGCGTCGAATCGCACGCGGGCGGATTTCGATCCGGCGGGTGGCTCCACCAGAATCGGCCGGCCTGGGTTTGCAAGGGGAGACCGGTTGCACCCATCCATCCGTCGATCGACGTGAACAACAAAGTCGATGCGATGGCGATCGTCGGAATTATCGACGCGGCGCTCGGCCGGATCAAAAGTGCGACACTGTCGAGAGGGTTTGATGGTGCCGCGCCAGCCACTCGGCAGGCTGAGGCGGTATGCCCCGTTTACATCGGAAACGGCGCTGCGGCCGCCGGGCTGGGCGCGCATCACAACCCCCGGCACAGGCCGCCCGGTTGAATCCAAGATATGACCGGAGACGGCGTTTCGCACATGGTTCGCGGGCCGATCGCCATAGTGCGTCGATTGCGCTCGGGACGACGTGGCGAATGCGAATGTCACCAAGACTATGACAAAGGTGGATTTAATCATTCGTCGGAGGGCCTGCGTCGCTCCGACATGGTCGGCTGCAACCCTTGGGTGCGCATTTTCCTTCGTCCTCCCTATGTTCTTATGAGTGGCATACATGAGCATGCTCCGTTGTTGATTCGATGACTCGAGACACTCCAAGCTCCCGCAATACTTGTCGATAAGCGTCCGCCGCCGTCGAAAGCTTGTGAAACCGCTCGACATATAGGCGAGCGTTCATGGATGACAGTTCCCATGCGCGACGATCATGAAACATCCCTTGAATCGCGTCACAGACCTCCGGTACGCTCCGTGCATGAATTCCAAGTTTGTGAGTCTGAATGACTGCATCTGGATCAACGGTTGAAACGACCGGGATTCCATGCGTCCAGGCTTCAAGAAATGTGTTGGGAAACCCTTCATAGTCGCTGGTGCAAAGCAGAAGACTCCCGCTCGCGTAATGGAACGACATTGCCCGATCGGGCACGACGCCATGAAATGTGATATTGGCGGGGATATCTTTTGAATCCAGTCGGAGATTCATACGGCAGAAGTCGATCGCGCCTCTGCGGTCGCCGCCAATCACTTCAAAGGCCACGGTGGAGCAGCACCGGGCGACTTCAAACAGCCTGTCGATACGCTTGGCGGCAAAAAATCGGCCGATCCAGAGCACGCGTTGTGGCCATGGATCGCCTTGCAAATGTTCCACAGTTGTTCCTGGCGCCGGCATGCTTCGCGCGACGCTCGGAATCACTCGTGCAGTGATCGCAAAATTCCCATGGAGTAGCGTTTTCTGGCGAAGTGTCTGAGCAATGACGCAATCGGCCCGCCGCAATCCGTAGAGGTAGAGCCATCGCTCTCGACGGGAAAAGCGCGCGATCATGCTGGGAGTGCAGTCGCGGTCGCTTGCGATCGAAACGATAAAGGGCCGGTTTCGACGCCTGCACCAGAACGCAGCCTGGCCAGTTTCAGCGCCGGCAGTGCGTTGATAATAGGCCGCTGCATTCGCTCGATTCATGGCGCCCCAGAGGCCGGTCCATCGCGGGTGAATAAACCGCAGCACCGGAAGGCCCGCTTGACGGGCGCACGTCTTGAAGACTCGAATGCCATCGAACGTCGAGCCATCCTCCTGACCGTGATCGTGGGTGACGAAACAAACTCGCAGTCCGGTGCGGGCGAGTTCCCGCGCGACGGCGATTTGCTGTCTCTCGGCGCCCCCGATGTGAACAAGATCCTCCCGGCCCGAAAGCGATGGAAATGCATTCGGTGCGACGAAGCAGATGTCGTTTTCAAATGGCTTCCGTATCATCACGTCACTCAGCTTCCCGGGGATTGGCGCTTGCCGTTTTCATGTCGGGCGTCGCGCTAAAGAGCTTCGCTATGCGCTCAAGGATTGCCCGGCGTAACGTCACCGGCAAGACTTTGAACCAATATATGGGCGCGAGCACGAGCATCATGAGACCGCCGCCGACCAGCAACGACGCCACCATGGACTCGGCAAACACCAGCCGGGCGAAGATCAACACGGCGAACACGGGGATTGAAGCGAGAAGCGGCCCAGGCAGTGTTTCGCGATAGTATTGAATCGGACTGAGTTTCACGACCCGGCAGGCGTATAAGGGGATGCATACGCCATTCGTGAGGGCCAGCGGAATCGAGACTGCCAACGCGGCGCCGAAGAGGCCCATTTGCATTGGCCCAACCAGCAGAAGGCCTAGACCCAGGC
>DATMEE010000507.1:0-4686 GCA_035557035.1 Phycisphaerae bacterium | reverse complement strand
TGCCTCCAGCGGGTCTCCCAGCGGCGCCCCGGAGAAATTCACGCCATCGACCAGCGCACGCTCGTCCGTGATGTTCACCGACGGATCATTGCGGTTCTCGTCGATCAGTCGAATCAGCTCCGCCCCGCCCACCGAGAAAGTGCGTCGGCAGGGCTGCAGGAAAGTCTCGCTCGACGTTTGCGGTTCCAGCCGCAACTGCGAAAAGCCGGTCGGCAGCGTGTCCTTGTCCAGCGGGTCGTAAGCGCCAAAAGTGAAAACCGCCCGGAAGTCGGTGTTATTGATGAACGCGACGCGGATCGCCCGCGGAACCAGTTGCCCGTTCACCGCAAAATCGGATGTGGCCGAAGAGAGGTTGCCCAGCACCTCGGTCCTGCACGATGTCGCCAACATGGCACACAGCAGCAGCCCGCACCCCGCCGACCATTTTATGATCCGCCTTGACTTTACCATGCCGGCATGACCCCTTTCGAAGCGAGTGCGACGCGCAACTTCGGCGCGATGGCGCCGACTTGCCATCGTTTCAATCGGCACAACCTTGCCGCCGATTGATTCCGGAAAAATGGATGCCGGTTGCAGCTCAACAGTGCCGGGCGGCAGGCAATTATCGCCGAGCGAGGAAGGAAATGCGCGGAGGCGCGAACACCGCAAACCCGCGGCGATCACGGCAGCGCTTCGGGCCCCGTGTCCACCCGCAGCTCGTAAAACTCAATAATCCCGTCGGTGTCCAGGGAATCGAAATCACGCTGCACGTCCCACGAAATCGCCATGAACGCCGGCGCCAGCCCCGCATAGCGCGTCGCCACGAACTTCTTGTTGCCGAACCCGCTCGACGGAATCGCATCGAACAGCGCTTCGAGGTCGTCGATCAACGACTGCTCGCAGTCGCCATCGCAATCGTAAAGCAGCACGATGTAACCGTGCTCCAGATTGTGAACCCACTGGCCTTCCAGCAACTCTTCTTCATAGACCCCCGCGGCGACCGGCGCAAATCCGGCCGAGCTGTAGTGCGTTCCCGACGCGGGCGGGTTCGTGTCGTATTCGATCACCGTGTTATCAGGCACGTGCGTCTGCCCCTCATTCGGCACGCACCGATCCCCAAACGGATCCGGCCCGCCATCCGGATCGCCCCGCACCGGTACCTCGATTTCGCGCGTAAAGTTCACCCCATCGCCGACCAGCGTCACTTCAAAGTCGCCATTCTCACCATATGTATGCACCACGGTCGCGCCGGTCGCGCTTTGCCCGTCGCCGAAAAACCACTCCGCCGTCTGAACCGGCTCGTCGCTCTGGATCGAAAAACTCACCGATCGGCTCGTCTCACCGCAACCGGTCCGCTGAGCCTGGATCATTGTTGAACCCGTCGGCGGGCATTCCGCGCCCATCACCAGAAAACCACCGGCGGCCAAGAGTAGGAATCTCGCGCTCGCACGCCAAACTCGGCTATTCGACGATATCAGAGAGCGAATACATGAGACTCGGCGCATTGAATTCTCCAGTGAGTTGGTGGCGAGGAAATCGCGTGCCCCATTTTCAAGAGGCCTCGACGGCATGGAGTATACGGGTTCATTGAAGCCATCGTCAAACCAATGCAGCAAGCGCAATAATCGCGCGACCCTCTTTCGATCGCAATTCATCTCGAAGAGCCGCGGACTTTTAGTCCGGGCGGTTCCAAACCCACGCGCGGTCCCATTGGCCGAAATCGCTCGCACCATCCATCCGATAAACGCGGGCGAACATGCCCGCATTCGCCGATGCAAATGTTGGACAACCACCAGCGCTCGCTGCAAGAATGAATAAACCCAACGCGCGAATCCCTCGCGAAAGGGAACAAGGTGTTTAGCGTGAAACCACAGATCTCCTGGCCGAATCGGCCATTCGCGCGGCGAGCCACCACGATCGCCGCAGCCGCTCTCTTCGCCGCCGGATGCACCGGACTCGACTTTCTCTTCGGCCCTCCGCCGGGCAACGAAAACTCCGCCGACCAGATCGGCATCGCCGTGGCCGAGCCGGCCGCCGCCGTCTCCACGCAAGCCGGCTCGGAGGCCGTGATTCGCTGGGCCGACATCGCCGCCCTTCCAGGCACCGTCGTGCGCGTCGAGGCTCAATTGCAGAGCGCGCCCGGTTCCGACATCGGCGACCCGATCCAACTTGTCGGCGAGGGCACGACCGGCAGCGGCCGCGATGCGCTGGCAGACGGCGACAATGACATCTTCAACTGGGACGTCTCCGGCGTGCGCGCAGGCGAGTACGTCATCATCGCCACCATCGAGGCCCCCGACGGCACCACCGAAACCGCGCTGTCGCGCGACGTGGATCGCGGCACGACCGGTGTCATCATCGTGACCACCGACCTGCCCGCACCGACGCTGACGTTCACCGATCCCGGCGACGACGACGTCACCGTAACCACCGGCACCCCGTTCACCATCACCTGGACCGACAACGGCACGGCCAACGAGGACGCCGTTCTCTTGCTGGGTCTCGACACGGACACGAACCACGACAGCGGCAACGAGATCGTCCTCACCCGCGACAACCCGCTCAGCGAAAACGGCGACAACGGCTCGTTCGTCTTCAACGTCGAGGACGAGAACGGCAACCCGGTCCCCGACGACACTTACAATCTCTTTGCCGTCCTCGACGACGGCGTCAACACCGTCGTCACCGTAACCGCGGAAGGCCAACTGCTCGTCAACCCATAATCATCACGCGCCTGCATACTGCTTTCGCTCCGACGGAGCGACGGGCTGTAGCCACGGGTGGAGCGAAGCGCAACCCGTGGATTCCATCGCCCTTCCGATAGTCCGCCCCAACGGGGCGGCGGAGGCCACAGAGGCGTACGGCCTCCCACAGTCTGAGAAAAACCCTCACCAAAATATGCAATACATAGGTTGCATTTAATGCTGGAGTACTCTATCATGCAACCAAGAGGTAGCATTTATGAACCCATCCACCGATCGCATCGAACGGGAGATTATGATCACGGCGCCGCCCTCGCGGGTGTGGCGCGCACTGTCCAACGCCGAGGAATTCGGCAACTGGTTCGGAGTGAAGCTCAAGGGCAAGACCTTTGCCGCAGGCCAGCGCACCCAGGGGCAGATCACCCATCCCGGTTACGAGTACCTCGTGTTCGACATTTTGATCGAGCGCATGGAGCCCGAGCGATTGCTGTCCTGGCGCTGGCACCCCGCCGCGATCGATTCGGCCGTCGATTATTCGAAGGAGCCTTCTACCCTCGTGATTTTTGAGCTGAAGGAGGTCGAGGGCGGCACCCTGCTGCGCCTCGTCGAATCCGGCTTTGACCAGCTCCCCGCCTCGCGCCGGCAAGAGGCCTTTCGGATGAACAGCGGCGGCTGGGACCACCAGATGCAGAACATCAAAAAGCATGTCGCGACACGCTGATCGGCGCTACAACATCGTGCCGCGGTCTCTCCCGCGATCGCCAAAGCACCCCGCGCTACGGAAATCCGCGCCCATCTTCGCGGCCCTCGGTGACGAAACCCGCCTGCGCCTCGTCGCCATCCTCTGCGCCGGCGGCGCGCTCTCAATCGCCCGCCTCACCGCCGGCACCCAAATCACCCGCCAGGCCGTCACCAAACACCTGCACGTCCTCGCCGACGCGGGCCTGGTGCGCGACGTGAAGGTCGGCCGCGAACGCCTCTGGGAGTTCGAACCCGCGCAACTGGAAGAGGCCCGCCGCTCCCTCGACGCAATCGCCCAGCAGTGGGATCACGCGCTTCACAAATTGAAAAAGGCCGTAGAACAGTGAGTGCAAGGTCCGCTCGTCGCCTTCCTCAAGACGCAGTGCTCGTGCCGGGTTCCTGTCTCACATGTACGGCGAAGGAATCATCGGCAATTTACGGTAGTATCCGACGTCTTGGCCGGGTATAATTTTGACATGAGCACGCTGGCCGAAATCGAAGCTGCCGTCGAAGCACTGCCTTCCGCGGAAAAGCAGGAATTACTGCTGTTCCTTGCCGCGCGTTTGCGCGCGGAAGGCGGACAACTGCCATCACCTCGGAGATTCCCACCCGAACAGATCAGAGCGTGGATCGCAGAGGATGACGCCGACATGCAGCGATTTCGCGACAACAACGCCCGGTGAAACTTTTCCTCGATTCCAGCGTGCTGCTCGCGGCCAGCGGATCAAGCCGGGGTGCTTCGCGCGAGATTTTCCACCGCGCGCCAGTATGCGGCTGGGTTTTGCTGGCGACTCCTTACGTCATCGAAGAAGTGCTCGCGAACCTTGCCAACTTCCCCGATGCGGCAATGGCCGATTGGGCTCGGCTGCGGCTCGATCTCGCGTTGATGGACGATGTGCTGACACTCGATCAGGCGGCGGTCTTTGAGAGCGTGAAGGATCGACCCATTCTGTTCGGTGCCTTGGCGTGGTCAGAAGTGCTTTTAACGCTGGATCGGGATGACTTCGGCGCGCAACTTGGAGGCATGTTCTACGGGCTGTCGATCCTGACGCCTGGAATGTTCCTGGAACGCGAGCGCGCGGCAGGCCGGCTGCGAGAATAGCCATTGCATTCGCTCCACGGAATACCCAGCACGATAGCGATGTGTGGCGCGACTGGTGGAGAAAACACATGTCGGATTTAGTCGCGACAGGAATCAGTCCCGGGTTCCGCCTCGGCAACTATGTTCTGGAAGAGGAGATTGGCCGGGGTGCATTTTCACACA
>DATMEE010000506.1:0-3102 GCA_035557035.1 Phycisphaerae bacterium | reverse complement strand
CCAGTCTGGATGCGTCTCCGGGTCGATTTTGGAAACGAAATTCTCGTAGCCCGAGAAAACCACGATGAGCACGAGATTGGCGGCGAGCGACAGATCGATGAGCGCGAGCACGCCGAGGATCACGTCGGCTTCGCCCGCGTTCGCCGATTGGGCGACGAAATGGGCGAACTCGCGGACGAAGGCATAGAGCAGCACAAATAGGCTCAGAATCAGCCCCATATAGAACGGGGCCATGATCCAGCGGCTCTGCGAGATCACCCGCTCGAGAAAACGTTCAATCATGGTCGCCCCCAGGCAAGGACGCGCCGCTCAGTTCGCTGCGACGCCCGTTCCGATCTGACAGCTCACGCCCGTGCCGCCAAGCCCGCAATAGCCGTGCGGGTTCTTGGCGAGGTATTGCTGGTGATAGTCCTCGGCGAAATAGAATGGCGGCGCGTCGATAACTTCCGTGGTGATCGGTCGATAGCCTTCCGCGCGCAACGACTTTTCGTAGGTCGACTTCGCCGCATCCGCCGCTTTGCGTTGCGCATCGCTGAAGACATAGACGCCCGAGCGATATTGCGTGCCGACGTCGTTTCCTTGCCGCATGCCTTGCGTCGGGTCGTGCGTCTCGAAAAAAGCTTTGAGCAACTGCTCGTAGCTCACCTGCTTCGGATCGTAGACGACGAGCACGACTTCGTTGTGCCCCGTGCCGCCGCTGCACACTTCTTCGTAAGTCGGGTTGGGGGTTACGCCTGCCGCATATCCGGCGGCGGTCACCCATACGCCGGGAATTTTCCAGAACACCTTCTCGGCGCCCCAGAAACAGCCAAACCCGAACAAGGCACGCTCCATGCCATCGGGGTAGGGACCCTTCAGCGGGCGACCGGAGACAAAGTGGTTTTCGGCGGTCGGGATCGGATCAGGTCGGCCGGGCAGGGCCTTGCCGGCCGCCGGCATTTCCAGTGCTTTGCGGAACGAGAACATGGGAGCTCCTGAGCACGAGGGTTGACCGCTAATATAAGTGAGGGCGTGTGGTTTCGCACGGGCTGCGGCCGCGCCGAATGCAGGTCAGTCGCGCGAAGAATAGCCGATCAGCCGGGCGCGCCGCCGGCCGAAAATGACGAGAAGCGCACCCAGCACGCCGAGCACGGCCCATAGCGGTGCGTTGAGCACATAGCCAAGCGCTGTCCGCATCCAGGGCGAGAGGGCATTCTCGGCCGTCAGGCCGGCCCACTCGACGCCTGCCGGATGGATCGCGGCCCAGGCATCGACGAGCGGCAGGATGACGAGACGGCCGGCGGTGATCGAGCGTGTGCCGTCGATCACGAGCGCGACGAACGCGCCCGCAAGCAACCACAAACCGACGAAGCGAAACAGGAACCGGAACATCGGAGTCCACCCCCGACGTCCAACTAGCGCCGGGTCCGCTGCCGCGCAACCTTCTTCTGTCGCGGCGTCATTTAATCACGGCACGGTCGCATTACTTGTTTCACCGCGACCCTGCATTATAGTCCGCCCGCTTTCCGGAGGGGTGGCCGAGTGGCTTAAGGCGCACGCTTGGAAAGCGTGTGTGCGGGAAACCGTACCGTGGGTTCGAATCCCACCCCCTCCGCCAAAGCTCTTTGAGTTCGCTGAAGTATTCGCAACTTTTGCTCCGAGGGCCGCCGCGACGGCCGCTCGGAATTTTGTGTTCTCTGCGTCGCGACCTCCGCTCGATCCGCTTCAAAATAAATCGGAGACGCGACGACCAATTAGACACACGAGATACCCTCACTAGCTAAGCAATCCTTCATTTGAACACAGTACCGAAGGGCCATATTTGATGTTCAATGACACCGTCGCTCACTGGAAATCCGGCGGCCTGAATGCATTCACGCTTGAAGAACAATCGTACGAAGATTGACCAACATGCCATCACACTGGGTTTACGGCCGCTGTGCCGCCAATTGATTTAGATTTTCGTTGCTCGGCGTTTGAAAAATTAGGCTGACCCGATCGGATCCACACTTCGGGCATCGCAATCTCGATGCCAGCCGCAAGAGCGGAAACGTTGTCCAGACGAGCGGCGCCATATCGAGTTCTGCGGAATATACGCGCTCGCGCACGCGCTTCATGCCGTCGCGAGGACCCCACGCGCAACGCGCAGTGAGCCGTCAACCGAGGGAATAGGCCTGCCAATCGGCTCAACTGCCATCTGAACAAAATGAGAACAAAAAGGCGGCTCGTCAAAGCCTTGGTTCATCACCGGTTCAGGCGTCGCGTCGCCTCATGCTTCCACCTTCTACGGCTAAGAGGGTGAGACCATGCGGAAGCTTCAAGAGAAACCAGTCGCCTTTGATCCGGAGACCATTGCTGTTCTAGTGAGTGCGCTGGATGACGCTTGGGCGGATGTAGAGGCGAGTGCGGTGCCGGTGGCCGCCTTTCAAGAAGGTGAAGTTGGAGCGAGGGCCTTGCTCGCTCGGCGCATTATCGCGCTGGCAAAAAAAGGCGAGCGCGACGCGACGCAGCTGACCGAGGACAGCCTTCTTCATCTCGCCCGAGCAACTGGCAGAACATTCAATCGTTGTTGATGGCGCGTAGCGAAGTTCCTGGCTGGCGCACTTACCGCTGGACCGCGAACGCCCCGAACCGTTGAACTTTCTCGCGACGGCCATCGGCGTTCGCCACTAGATCGGGTGTTGGAGAGGAATTTCCGACGCTCTCTCCGCCAGTTTGCCCAGGATCACTGGAATACTCGCCCTGAAGCAGTCACGGATGCGTGACGGCCAGGCGCCCGGCGAATCCATCCCTCGCCGCAATGGCAACCAAATCGAGAGCATCGATGTTGTGTGGTTGGCGTGAGGAGTTTTCCATGCGTGCGCTGTTCGTCTGCATCGTGGCCGCGACGGTCCTGAGCCCGGTTGCGACCGTCCAAGCGAAAGTCCTCGTCACCATCAACAAATCGACGCAGCGCATGACTGTCGCGGTCGACGGGGAGGCGCTCTACAACTGGTCGGTCTCCACGGGCCGTTCAGGGCGTGACACGCCAGGCGGGCAGTACCGCGCCTTCCGGATGGAGAAGGACCACTACTCGAAGGAGTGGGACGACGCGCCGATGCCGAATTCGATCTTCTTCACACG
>DATMEE010000505.1:0-4779 GCA_035557035.1 Phycisphaerae bacterium | reverse complement strand
CCAGTATTCGCCGATCGTCTACGACGGCACCGCGCAGGTCGAACTGCCGGAAGATCCGAACTATCACTTCACGACCGACATGACCGACAAGGCCGTGTCGTGGATGAGGATCCAGAAAGCGTTGAGCCCGGACAAACCGTTCTTTATGTACTATGCACCTGGCGCCGCCCACGCGCCGCACCACGTCCCGAAGGAATGGACCGCCAAGTACAAGGGCAAGTTCGATCAGGGCTGGGACAAAGTTCGGGAAGAAACCCTCGCTCGCCAGATCGCACTCGGCGTGGTGCCGGCCGGGACCAAGCTCGGACCGAAGCCCAAGGACATCAAAGACTGGACGGCGTTGTCGGCTGACGAAAAAAAGCTGTTCACCCGCCAGATGGAGACCTACGCCGGCTTTGCGGAACATACCGACAACGAGATCGGCCGGCTCTACAGCGCGATTGAGGAGACCGGCCAGGCGGACAACACGTTGTTCATTTACATCGTCGGCGACAACGGCGCCAGCGCCGAGGGCCAGATGAATGGGATGTACAACGAGATGACCTATTTCAACGGCGTTCCGGAAACGGTCGCGGATATGTTGAAGCACTATGACGAGTGGGGCGGCCCGAGCACGTATCCTCACTATGCTGCCGGATGGGCCGTCGCGATGGACGCGCCCTTCTCATGGACCAAGCAGGTGGCCTCCGACTTTGGCGGCACGCGCAACGGCATGGTGATCCATTGGCCGAAGGGCATCAAGGCCAAGGGCGAGGTGCGGTCGCAGTTCGGCCATGTAATCGATATCGCTCCGACGATTTTTGAGGCCGCGAAAATTCCGGCCCCCAAGAAAGTAAACGGCATCGATCAGGATCCCCTTGAAGGCAAGAGCCTGGTCTATTCGTTCGACAACGCCGGCGCCAAGGAAACCCACACCGCTCAGTACTTCGAGATGTTCGGCAACCGCGCGATGTATCTCGACGGTTGGTATGCGCGGACCATTCACAGACCGGCGTGGCAGAACAAGCCGACCCAGACCCTCCAGGAAGATCCATGGGAGCTTTACAACTCGAACGACGACTTCAGCCTGTCGAACAATCTCGCGGCGAGCAACCCGGCCAAGCTGAAAGAGCTCCAGGCACGGTTCATGGCCGACGCTGAGAAATATCACGTCCTGCCGATCGACGATCGTCTGTTGGAACGGACCAATGCCGAACTGGTCGGCAGACCGACGGTCATGGGCGGACGCAACACCGTGACGTACGGCCCGGGCATGAAAGGCATGGGCGTCGATATCTTCATCGCCACGCCGGGCAAGTCCTACACGATGACGGCTGACGTCGATGTGAAGGCAGACGCCAACGGGGTCATCGTCGCGCAGGGCGGCAGGTTTGGCGGCTTCTCATTCTTCCTCGACAGCGGCAAACCGACCTTTGCCTACAACTATCTCGGGTTGGAGACATTCACCGTGGCGTCGTCGCAAGCCCTCAGCCCGGGCAAGCACACCGTTGTGTATGACTTCAAATCCGATGGCGGCCTGGGCAAAGGCGGCCTCGGCACGATCACGATCGACGGAAAGGCGGCCGGCGAAGGTCGTCTCCCAAAGACTCAGCCGGGCATTTTCTCCGTGGACGATCTCGCTGACGTCGGCACCGATGACGGAACGCCCGTTACCACCTACAAGTCGCGTAAGTTCACCGGCACGCTCAAGAAGGTCACGATCACGACGAGACAATAAAGAGAGTCGCCAAGTTCAACAGAAGGCAACAGAGGAAACGGAGTGCATTGGCCCTGACCTCTATTTTCTGTGCCTGCCCGCCGAAGCCTTGGCGAAGGACGGCGATCTCCTGTTAAGGGTTATAAGACGATCATGAAAAAACTGCTCGTCACCACAGCCGCCATCGAAGCCGGAACCGGGCTCGGTCTGCTGATTGTGCCGTCAGTGCTCGCGCGGTTGCTGCTCGGCGCACCGCTCGACGGTCCGGTTGCGCTAACCGTCGCGCGCGTGGGAGGTGCGGGGCTGATTACCATCGGTGTGGCATGCTGGCTGGCGCGCGACGACGGGCGCGCACTGGTCGTAGCGATGCTTTTCTACAATGTCGCTGCCGTGGCCATCCTCGCCCACGCTGCCGGCGGTCTCGCGCTCTCCGGCATTGGCCTCTGGCCGGCGATTGCCCTGCACACAGTGTTGGCGGGCTGGTGCGCCGCCGCTCTCAAATCCAGTCGCCCGGTAAGATCGTGAAGGTGACGGTAGAGCAAGAGTAATTTTACAGGAGGAAACCGTTTCGACAGGCTCAAGGCCCAGAGCTAGTCGAGGGGCAGAGGAAACGGAGATAACAGAACGGTAGTTTTCAGAAACCGCGCGGGCGGTCGATACCCGGATCGGGGCGTTCGGCGAGCAACTCGCATGTTTTTGAGTGCTCAGAACGCAAAGAAACGTTAAAAGAGCACGGATGCCACCTCTTGAAGCCGCGATCGAAAGCTTGCTTACTCTCCCGGCCACCTCAACTCTACGCCTGCAGGCGCTTGCCGATTATTTGATCCAGCTCCTAGTCTCGAGCGGTCTTCCCTCTGCGACCGGCGGCTCTGAGCGAGAACTCAAGGTCCCGGGACTGGCGCGGATAAAGAACTGGGATGTTGCTTACGAGTATGCCGGAAAGTTCCGCCTTCTGGTCTCGCTGAAGTCGATGCTTAAGAACATTTCGGGAACCGTTCCGAACCGCCTCGATGATCTGCAAGGCGAACTCGCAAACGTTCAGCAGCTTCGACCAGAGATTGTGATTGGATATGTGATTCTCTTCGATGTGGCCAGAGACACGGTTCGCCAAGACGGCGCTGGAATGTGGTCCGATTTTTTCGAGGGAGCGCTAAAACGAATCGCGATTCGTCGCGCGCCGCTTTGGAATCAGGGCCTGCTCGAGGGACTTTGGTTTATCCGGTTTGACAGTCGTCAACCGGCCGGTCGGAGGATCGTCGACCCTGATAAGACAGCCCTCGAAAGAGGATTGTTCGTCGATTCGATGCTTGCCGAACTAAAGTTGCGTGAGCCGGCCATTCCGTTTACCAGTCCTCCAACGCCGCCCCCTATTGAGGCTCCGGAATAACAGAAGAGTCACGACTGAGATCAGTCGATAATGACTCGTCCTTCAATCGCTCCAGCCTCTCGAGGCAACCATGTGGCTTCTCGAAGCCGTTGTTCGGCGATCCGATGATATTTCGGCTCTAGCTCGTTGCTAATACTGTTCCTTCCACTGGCTAGAGCCGCAACCGCCGTAGTCCCCGTTCCTGAAAATGGGTCGAGCACGAAATCGCCCGCGAAAGAGAACATCTTGATTAAGCGCTCGGCGAGGACCGTGGGATAAGGCGCGGGGTGCCCGTTGCGAGTGGACTCGCCCTTGATGTCCGTCCAAGTCGAACGCATCCAACTTTGCATCTCTTCTCGGTTAAGCATTGAGAGAGCTCGCTGGAATGTAGACGGCGAGCGGTATTCGCCACCTTTTCGCATGAACAGGATGTACTCGACATCATTCTTGATGACTGCCCCCGGTTGGTATGGCTTGCCGTAAAAGCCCGCTCCATTTCCTTCTGCTTCCGTCGCGCCGTTGGCGATCTTTTGCCAGAGAATGGGCGTCAGGCAATCCAATCCCAACCTACGGCTGCGGACCTGAATATCGGCATGCAAGGGCATCACGTGATGGCGTCCGCCACGCTTTCTAGGAATACACACATCGCCGACAACGCAGCAAACTCGACCTCCAGGAACAAGCACGCGCGCACACTCAGCCCAGACTTTGTCGAGTTCGATCAGGAACTGTTCGTAATCCTCGATATCTCCCATCTGTTGAGCCGTATGCTCATAGTCCTTGAGCGTCCAGTAGGGTGGGGAAGTAACGACAAGTTGTACGCTCGATGCATCCAGCCAGGAGAGGTCGCGAGCATCACCTACATGAAGGCGATGTGATGTACTGTGAAATGGAGCTGGCCAAGGGAGATTTCGCAATATTCCATTCGCCCGAAGCATTCGTTCAACTGCTCCCGGCGCGTTGTCGGTTTGGGGTAAGTCACAGAGGACCGCCGAAGCGGCCTGAAATGTTTCCTCCGCGATGCGCGCCGTTGCCACCTCAGCGCGATGCGCGGCGACGGGCAGGTTCCCTCTCGCGTCGTCGCGTTTCGAAGCCTCGGGCGTGCGTTTCACAACCCGAAATATGCCACGCCACGCGTTGCGAAAAAGCCCATTCTCAAATTAAACAGCGCGCTCGGGGCGAACGGCGGATTGATGTAAACCAAGTCGACGCACGCCTCCGGCAGCTTCCACAGCTGATCGAGATTATCGCCGCAGTAGATGGCGCGCATATCGATGACTGCGGAAGACTTCGACGGCATGCGGAGTTTATGCCCTCTCCGAAAAGCAGGTCAACGAGGAATCGGCGGAGGCACCGTGGTCGCCGAGTTCATGTTCTTCGATTGCACAGACCAGGCTCACTTCGGATTCGAGGTGATTAAGGGCTTTTTCGTAGGCGTTCCGATCTCCGGCATCGAAAAGATGGAGCAATTGGTCACGTTGTGAATCGCTCACCTCGGAGAGTTCGAGGCGGCGTTGCAGGGCGGCGCGCTCCGAGGGGAAGATTTCAGCCGCGGGGTAGTCAGAATGCGCGACGGCAAGGGTGTAGAGTTTTTGGTTCATCGGGCGGCAGCTTGCGGAGCCTGGTCGACATTATCGCCGCAATAAATCACGCGCGTATCGATCAGCGGCGAAGCTTTTTGGGATTTTGCCATCCACGCGAATCATAGAGGCGCGGG
>DATMEE010000504.1:0-5168 GCA_035557035.1 Phycisphaerae bacterium | reverse complement strand
GCTCACGACCATGTTAGTCGGGGAGTATTCGGTTCATTTTGCAGGTCTGCTCGAGAACAAACAAGTCCTTTGGGACTTTCTCAAGAAGAGACTTGCACTCAACGCGCTGGTGGCTTGCCAGGCGCCAGTCGAGGAATGTCGGGCCTGCGCCCTCGCAATTGTTGCACAGCGAAAAATGCAAAACTCACCAGCTCACGATCTGCTTCAATACCTTGATTCATCATCACGTCCGGTCCTGCGCGACATGGTAAGCGCGTCGGACGATCCGTTGAATTTCCACTACTGCACAGCCGCAACGCTCGCATACCTGGGCGACCCAGGGTTAATACCAATACTTGAGTCACGGCGGGCGGCATTTCGTTCGACGAGCCCGCGATACGAGGAGGTGCTGGTTGAGTACCTATGGCTGATTCGCGTTCAGAATCCACCTTCCAAATTGGTGGAGTACATTGGTTCGGATCACGAAAAGGATACTGTCCTTTATCGGCGCGGTATTGCGATTCGTCGCGCCCGCGAATTAGGAATTCCAGATTCGGAAATTCGTAGCGCGATACTGGACCATGTAAGTCATTTTGAAAATCCGCAGAACCTCTCCGTCGGCCATCCTCTCGTTCAACTCAAAGAACTGGCTCGCGGTTTAGGTATCTTGCACGAAAACGATCTGGCTGATGTTCCATGCCTCAGCTTGTAAAGTTCCCAAAACTTGGGCATACACCTTATGAATTTCCGTGTCCGCCGACAGCTACGCAACCCGCATCGACTCGAAAACCGGCACGTCAGCCGTGGCTACAGGCGAAGTGGCACCCCAAGGAGGAAAACAATCAAAGTCTCACTGATTGGATGGGCGGCATCGATTGGGAATCGTTGCCCGAAGACGAGGGATTGCAACTGCTGACCGCCAAACTATGCGAACTCGATCTTATCCCACCGGATCGCTGCGAGTCGCCGACTTCACAAGCGTCGGACTAGAGTTGCTGCGGTGTGCGATCAAGCCTGTCTCGGCATCTTACCGGAAAGCCGATTTGCGCCGCTTGCTCGGCGACTTCCGCGCGGATCGCGAATTCTTTGCGGGCGAGGATTTGTCGGTCAGCGGGGTCTTGATCTCGCTTTGGGTTTCGTCCTCGGGCTTGGCGCCTTTGGGGCGGAGAGCGGCGGCGAGGACTTCGTCCACGTTTGTCACCGTCACGAACTTGATCTGGTCGCGGATTTCGGGGGGGATTTCGACCAGGTCCTTCTTGTTTCGCTCGGAGATGATGATCGACTTGATGCCCGCGTGGTGCGCCGCGAGCGCTTTCTCCTTGAGGCCGCCGATCGGCAGCACCAAGCCGCGCAGCGTGACCTCGCCGGTCATGGCGACGTCGCTGCGGCATGGGCGGCCGGTGAGCAGGGAGACCAGGGCGGTGAACATGGCGATGCCGGCCGAGGGGCCGTCCTTGGGAATCGCGCCGGCCGGAACGTGAACGTGAATGTCCTGCTTCATCAATTTGGCGGCGTCGATGCCGTATTTCTTCGCGCGGGTGCGAACCAGGCTCAGGGCCGCGTGCACGCTCTCGCGCATCACGTCGCCGAGCTGGCCGGTGAGCTGCAGATTGCCGCGCCCCAGCATGGCCGTCGCCTCGACGAAGAGCAACAGGCCGCCATAGGGCGTCCATGCCAGCCCAGTGACAACGCCCGGGGTGCTGGTGCGCAAGGCGACTTCTTCCTCGTGCTTGGGCGGCCCCAGGAATTTCTCGACCTGTTCGGGCGTGATCACGCGCGGCGCGTCCTTCTCCTCGGCAACCAGGGCCGCGACCCCGCGGCAGATCGCGCCGATCTCGCGTTCCAGGTTGCGCACACCCGCCTCGGCCGTGTAGGAGTCGATGATGAGCTTGATGGCTTCGTCGTCGAACTCGAGCATCTCCGGAGAGAGGCCTGACTCGCGCATCCGCCGCGGCACGAGGTATTTCTTGGCGATCCACTTCTTGTCGATCTTGGTGTAGCCCGCGATGTCGATCACTTCCATGCGGTCCTTCAGCGCCGGCGGCACCATCTCCATGTAATTCGCCGTGCAGATAAACATGAAGTTCGACAAGTCGAACGGCACGCCAAGATAGTGATCCTGAAACGTGGCGTTCTGTGCGGGGTCCAGCACCTCCAGCAGGGCGCTCGATGGATCGCCCCGCGCGTCGCTGCCGATCTTGTCCACCTCGTCGATCATGAACACTGGATTGTTCGAGCCGGCCTTGCGCACCTCCTGAATGATGCGGCCCGGCATCGAGCCAATGTACGTGCGGCGATGGCCGCGTAGCTCGGCCTCGTCGCGCACGCCGCCGACGGACATGCGGATGAAATGCCGCCCCATCGCCCGGGCGATCGACTGGCCAAGAGACGTCTTGCCGACGCCCGGCGGCCCCGCGAAACAGAGAATTGATCCCTTGCCGGTCGGATTCAGCTTGCGCACCGCCAGGAATTCCATGATGCGCTTCTTGACCTTGTCCAGGTCGTGATGGTCCTCGTCGAGAATGACGCGGGCGCGGGCGATGTCGAGATTGTCCTCGGTCGAGATCGCCCACGGCAGCTCGCACATCCATTCGAGGTAATCGATGACGCCGCTGTACTCCGGCGACGCCGGATTCATCCGTGCCAGCCGCTCGAGTTCACGCGTGGCTTCCTTCTCCACGTTCTCCGGCATCTTCGCCTTCAGCACCAGTTCGCGAAGGCGTTCGATCTCAGCCTCGCGGCCGTCGGAATGGCCCAGCTCCTTTTGAATCGCCTGCAACTGCTCCTGCAGGTAATACTCTCGCTGCGACTTGTCGATCTGCGATTTGACCTGGTTGTGAATCTTGGCCGACAGTTCCAGAATCTGAAGCTGGCCCGCCAGTGCCGAATTGATCTTTTCGAGGCGGGCGCTGATGTCGAAGGTTTCGAGCAGCTCCTGCTTCTGAATCAACCCCATCGAAAGATTGGCCGCCAAAAAATCCGCCAGCGCCCCGGGCTTGCTGATGTTGTTCAGAATCGTAAGCGCCTCTTCCGGGACCCCCGGCGTCAGGCCAATCACCCTTTCGGCCAGTCGCTTCGCAGTCTCCACCAGCGCGTTGATTCTCGGCGATTCGACGTAGGTGTCGTCGCGGGGATTCGCCTTGCCGATGAGATATGGCTCGGTCTGAACCAGCTCTTCAATCCCAAACCGGGTCAGACCGTGGACGATGATCGACTGACTCCCATCCGCCAACTCGAGCCGCTTCAGCACCGCCACGACCGTACCGACGCGATACAAATCTTCCAGAGTCGGGTCCTCGATTTCGCCGCGCTGCTGCGCCACTGCCCCGAGCACCCGCATCCCCTTGCCAATCTCCGCCACCAGCCGCTTGGACTTCTCGCGGCCCACGGTCAAGGGGACGATGGTGCCCGGAAAAACGACCGTGTCGCGAATGGGCAGGATCGGGAGCAGCTTGGGAATGCGCGGACGCTTGGACGGATCGCTGTTGGATTCATCCATGGCCGCCGAGAGCGCGCTGACGCCGAGTGGATGACTGTCCGGCGCCACGTCGTCGGCGGATTCCAGGGCAAGGTCGCCGTCGTCGCCATTGCCCGCGTCGCCGTCGGTGTCCTCCGACTGCTCCGCGTCGGAATCAGGCACGCCGTCTTCGACATACTTAAGATCGTCTTCGCTGACACTCATCAGGATTGACCCTTCCGGACCCGGCACGACTCCTTGCGAATCCAAAGCGACGCAGAGAACCAGAATTATCAGACGCTGGATTGTAGTGCTGCCTGCGCTTCGGGAATAGCACATTCACGCCATGATCGGCGAAGATTGTGGCATAAGATCATGTATTCAGCGTTGGACGCATTCTCGTGATGGCGCGAACGTATCTGTTCTCCGCTTTTGATCGGGCGCCCTCCCGCCTCTAAACTGATGGCATGTCCTCGCGTCCACGAGTTTTGGTCGCCATGAGCGGCGGCGTCGATAGCAGCGTCGCGGCCTGCCTGCTGCACGAGCAGGGCTACGACGTTGTCGGTGTTTTCATGCGCCTCGGCGCGGAACATCATGTGGCCGCCGCGGGCGTTGATGATCCGTCATGCGAGCTGACCACGAAGTCCCGAGGCTTCTCACTGCCCATCGCCTCGCCGCCCGCATTGAATCCGAGCGCGCCCAAGTCCAAGGGCTGCTGCTCCGCGGCCGACGCTACCGATGCTCGGGCCGTCGCCGCGAAACTTGGTGTCCCCTTCTATGCCTTGAATTTCGAGGAGGAGTTCGGCCGACTCGTCAATTACTTCGTCGACGAATACGCCAATGCCCGAACGCCCAACCCCTGCGTCCGCTGCAACCAGTGGCTCAAGTTCGGAAAGCTGACGGCCTACGCCGACGTCGTCGAGGCCGATTTCATCGCGACCGGGCACTATGCATGCGTCGATCATGCGCCCTCCGGAACGCATCTCCGCCGGGCGATCTATCGCGAAAAGGATCAGTCCTACGTGCTCTTCGGGGTCGCTCCCGACGTGCTGCGCCGCACGTTGTTTCCCCTCGGAGGCATGACCAAGCCCGAAGTGCGCGAACACGCCCGTCGCTTCGGCCTGGCACTCCATGACAAGCCCGAGTCACAGGATATCTGCTTCGTTCCCGACGGAGACTACACCAAACTGGTGCGCGCCCGCCGCGGCAGCGCGTTCAAGCCTGGCGACATTCGACACGTCGACGGACGCATCCTCGGCGGACATGACGGGCTGGCCAATTTCACCGTGGGCCAGCGCCGTGGCCTGCGTGTCGCCGTGGGTTCCCCGCTTTACGTCACCGATCTTGACGGCGATACCGCCACGGTGACGGTCGGACCGCGCGAGGCCGGGTTATCGCGCACGGTGAGCGTGGAAAACATCAACTGGCTGTGTGAGGCACCGAACGCGCCCATTCGCGCGGAGGTTCAGATTCGTTATCACCACGCCGCGTCGACCGCGATGGTCACAGCGCGTTTGGATGGCACGTCAGCTCTTGTCGAGTTCGACGAACCGCAATCCGCTGTCACCCCCGGGCAGGCCGCCGTATTCTATTTGAACGACGAAGTGCTCGGTGGCGGATGGATCGAAGGGCGTTAGCAAATCCTAATTTGTGACCGTGGCCGCTTGTTGCTTAAACGCGTCCTGAGCAGGTGGCGTGCTGGCCCGTGGTTTTTCCACTTCGGTTGTGATCA
>DATMEE010000503.1:0-2585 GCA_035557035.1 Phycisphaerae bacterium | reverse complement strand
GGTTCCAGCAGAATCCGAAGACAGTAATCGGCCAGACCACTTCTGACTAACGACGCGGCCGCGGGTGCATTCCAGATACCGGCCTCGACGCCCACACCTCTCTCGAGGAGAAGCTCGATGACTTCCGCTGCGCCGGCTTCGTGAAGATTCACCGACGCGAAATCCGGCAGCGTGCTCCACGAGCGGATGACGGCGAGGCGGTGGCGAAGGCCGGGGATGATCCAGGCGCCCGTACCGATGCCAATCGGAATGCCCGGGCAGGCCCTGCGAATCGCGTCGATCGTGTTCGCGACATCCGTTTCCGCGAGCGACTCGTTGCCATCCTCGTCGCGAACGTGCACGTGAATGGAGCCCGCGCCCGCGGCCACGGAGGCGTGTGCCTCCGTGGCCTGCTGTGCTGGCGTAATTGGAATGGCTGGATGCTCAGCGCGTGTTCGTGTTCCGTTGAGGGCAGCCTGAATGGAGGGGTAAGAGGAAAGCCCCTCACCCCTTTCGTCGTGCATCGGTCTCATCGGCCGACGTTCAGCATTACCGCGCCGTACACGCGGTGCCCGTAACGCGCCTCCTGGCCGAAGAACGCCGACACCTCGTCTTTGGAAGGAACCGCGATGAACCGGTAGTCGCCGCGAAGGCCCCAGCGCCCCGAGTACCACTTCACCCCGCCGCCCACGTTGCTCGCAAACAGTGTTTCCGTTTCATTGATGCCGAACGCCTCCCGGCTGAAGAGGCTGAGACCTCCGACGCCGCCTGTCACGTACGGCACGATCGGTGAACCGCTTGGCAGCGACACGACGACGTTGCCCGTGTAGCTGAGGACGTCCGGCGTTCTCACGGTGCTGGGATATCCGAAGTCGAGGCTCTGCGAGATGCCGATCGAGCTGGTCACCTCACCCTCAACGCCGAGGAAGCGATTGATGTTGTAAGTGACGCCGCCTCCCAACTGGTAGTTGCTGAAGCTCGGCGCCGACGCGTCCTGGTTTTCAGTGAAGAGCACCGCGCCTGCAGGGATGAATGTAATCTCTGCACGGCCGGCTCCCGCCGGACCTTCCTGCGCGTAGGCGCGATCGACGGCGCCGAATGATGCGAGCACAAATCCGAGAATCAAAAACCGTTTCATATGAATCCTCCTGCGGAAGTGCAGTGCAGGAGGAATGCCACGGTTCGCGAAAAGGGGTCGGGAGGGTTTTTCGCGAGAATGCTGCGAAAACCCTCCCGACCCCTTTTCGCACGAGCCGATATTTCGGCGCGCCGCCGAGCCGTCGGCAGGCACGCTCGTCACGCCAATGTCATCAACCCGCAGTTTGCTCGGAATTCCTGCGATCGGCGTGTATGTAAGAAGTGGAAGGGAACTTGCCGTTCACTTCGGCATGATGAAACGCATGCTCCTCATGTTGGTCGTGATGATCGTGATCATCGCGGGCCTCGGTTTTGTGAAGTTCCAGCAGATTCAAACGGCAATCGCGCAAGGCGCATCGTTCCAGCCGCCCCCGGAAGCCGTCACGACGATCGTGGCGCAGCAGGTCGAATGGCCAGACACCCTGAGCGCGATCGGATCGGTGGCCGCGGTGCAAGGCGTGATGGTGAGTGCCGATTTGTCCGGCACTGTCGAGCGCGTCGTGTTCGATTCGGGACGGGCTGTGCGGCAGGGCGAAGTGCTCGTCGAGCTCGACACGCGTCAGGAAAAGGCACAGCTGGCAGCCGCCGAAGCGCAGCGCGATCTTGCGCGCACGAACTTCGATCGCATGCAGGGCCTCCTGAAAGACAACGTCATCTCGCGCGCCGAGTACGACAGCGCGACGGCCGACGACAAACAGGCAGAGGCGCGGGCAGGGGAGATTCGTGCTGCCATTCAACGCAAGCGGATCACGGCGCCGTTCTCGGGAATCCTAGGGATCAGGCAGGTCAACGTGGGCCAGTACCTGTCGAGCGGTGATCCGATCGTACAGCTCCAGTCGCTCAGTCCGATCTACGTGAACTTCGACGTACCCCAGCAGGCGACCTCCCACATGCGCATTGGGCGGGAGGTGCGGATCAGCGCTGAAGGGAGCGGGGCGAATGGAGCCCCCGGATCAAACACTGATGATGTTGCAGGAGTGGAGTTCCATGGCCGCATTACGGCGATCGACTCGGTCGTCAACTCCGCGACGCGCAACATTCAGGTGCAGGCGACGTTGGCGAATCCGGAGGGACAGCTGCGGCCTGGCATGTTCGTGCAGGCCCAGGTCGTCCTCGGCGGCGGTCGATCGGTGCTCGCGCTGCCGGCGACGGCCATCAGCTATGCGCCGTACGGCGATTCCGTTTACGTCGTCGCCAATCTGAAGGGGCCGAACGGCGAGTCCTATCGCGGCGTGCGCCAGCAGTTTGTCAAAGTCGAAGGAAGCCGCGGCGATCAGATCGGCGTGATCTCGGGCGTGAAGCCCGGCGATGAAGTCGTCACGTCAGGGGTGTTCAAGCTGCGCAACGCCGCGGCTGTGCTCGTCAACAACAAGGTGCAGCCGGGCAACAACCCGGCGCCCAAACCCGAGGATAACTGACGTGCGTGGTCGATGGGCGATGGTCGGCGGTCACTGGTCGCATGGTCGGTC
>DATMEE010000502.1:0-12468 GCA_035557035.1 Phycisphaerae bacterium | reverse complement strand
AATGTCGCGGCACTGATTCACCGCGATGCGATACACCCACGTCTTGAAACAGCTCCGCCCATGAAAGCCGCCGGCGAACCGCACCACGCGCATCCACGTCTCCTGCACCGCGTCCCGCGCCAGGTCCTCCCGCCCGCCCAGCAGACCGCACGCCAGACCCAGCAGCGACGACTCATGCCGGCGCGCCAACTCGCCCAGCGCGGCCTTGCGGCCCGCGACGAACTCCGCGAGCAACTGCTCGTCGCTCTTGTCGGCGTCACGCATTCAGCGCCTTTCAACCGGCCATTAGACCGAGCACATGCGAATCTGGTTCGCGCACAGGCAAGATGCCGACGTATTACGTCCGAAAACGCTTCCGAGGCCGATGGCCTCGCGAGACCGGGCTAAGTAGGGTGGGTCGGCCTTATCGACCCACCTGTGCGCGAAACGGGCCTCTTCAGCCTGATGCACAGCGGTCCCGTCCATCTGCCGCCCTCCGTTTTGTCGGCCGACAAAATGTTTACCTGGTGGGTCGATAAGGCTGACCCACCTACTTGCTACCGCTGCCTAGCAACCCCAAGCATCCGCCTGGTAACGAAAATCTGTCTCCGAGTTATACTAGACCTCCCCGATGATGTGATTCGGGCAAACGTCGTCCGCGCCGGCCATTGGCCGCGCCACACGAGCAGGAGCAGCGGGAATGGGCGCCCAGTCGGTCAATCGAAGAAAAGACATGTCCAAGAGCGAGGTCCCGGCAGAAGTGCCTCCGCAGATCAAAAAGGACGACGAGTCCATCGAGGCGACCAGCCCGGCGCCGGAGGCGGCCAAGCCCGTGCCGCCGCTCGAACAGCCCGGCAGCGTCTATGCCAACGTGATCAAGCAGTTTGACCGCGCGGCCGACCTGCTGGGCCTCGATCCCAACGTGCGAAAAATCCTCGCAACGACCAAAAACGAAATCGTCGTCAGCTTTCCCGTGAAAATGGACCGCGAGGACACCATCGAGATCTTTCGCGGCTACCGCGTGCAGCACAACGACGCGCTCGGCCCCTTCAAGGGCGGCCTGCGCTATCACCCCGAGGTGAACATCGACGAGGTGCGGGCGCTGGCGACGTGGATGACCTGGAAGGGCGCGATCGCCGGCATTCCTTTCGGCGGGGCCAAGGGCGGCATTCAGATCGACCCGGCGAATTACTCGAAATCAGAGATGGAGCGGATCACCCGCCGGTTCGTCTTCGCCCTCGGCGAAAACATCGGCCCGGAATATGACATTCCCGCGCCGGACGTCAACACCAATGCCCAGATCATGGCATGGTTCATGGACACGTATCTGTCCACCGTGCCTACACACGAGCGGCAGCGCAACATTCACGTGGTCACCGGCAAGCCCGTCGAATCCGGCGGCAGCCTCGGCCGCGACAAGGCCACTGGACAGGGCGTGACCTACTGCATCCAGTGCTGGGCCGAGGACCGCGGGCTGGATTTGCGAAATCTCTCGTTCATGGTGCAGGGGTTCGGCAACGTCGGCTCATGGTCGGCGCGGCTGCTCTGCGAGCTGGGCGCGAAGCTCGTCGCCGTGCAGGACGTGACCGGCAGCATCCGCAACATGAACGGCATGGACCCGAATGAAATTCTAAAATTCGCGGACGGCCGCCGCGGCGTGCGCAACTATCCCGACGCCGAGAAGATCGACCACATCCTGTTCATGAAGACGCCCGCGGACATCTTCATTCCCGCCGCGATGGAAAATCAGATTACGGGAATGACCGCCGATTGGCTCGACGTGAAGCTCGTCGCCGAGGGCGCAAACGGCCCGACAAACACCGACGGCGACGCGGTGCTGCAGCGCCGCGGCATCGACGTGATCCCCGATATTCTGTGCAACGCCGGCGGCGTCATCGTCAGCTACTTCGAATGGCTGCAGAACAAGCGCAGCGAGTCATGGGACCTGGAAGAAGTCGATCGCAAGCTGCGCAAGAAGATGGTCGCGGCCTACGAGCGCGTCCGCGCCACAGCGAAGGAGTTCGCGACCGACTGGCGCACCGCCGCCTACATCGTCGCGCTTCGGCGGCTCGAGAAAGTCTATCTCGAACGCGGAATATTTCCCTGAAACGCGCGAGGCTTGTTCCGTTTAGCCGCGGCACGGGGGTGCCCCGGTGAGCGCAGAATCAACTCGATCCGGGATATCGCCCCCGCCGTCATCTGAGCGATACTTCGGCTCGCCCGAACCTTTCAGGCCGGGGCTCAACAATTCCACGGCACGCGAACCTTCCCGTTGCAATGAAATTACAGACAGTGCCTCAACTATTTAAGACTCCTTCTTCGCCGGCGTTGCCGTTTGCGCCGGAATCTCCATCACCTCAACCCCCGCCGGCGGCGTGAACTTGAATCGATCCGGGCTGATCGATGGGTTCGTCTTCAGTTCCGTCATCGTCGTGGTGCTCATCACCTTCCCTTGCGGATCGTGCGCGACGATTTTCAGCGAGATGCCGGTTTCCTTGTCGTAGTAAGCCAGCGTCCGCCCGGTGAACTGCTTCATGCTCTCGTCCTTCGGCATCATCTCCAGCACCCAGCACGCCTTGCCGTCCACCTTTTCCTCCGGTAGCGCCTTGATCGCAAACATCTTCTCGCTTTCCTTGAAGCTCGTCAGCGCATCAAAGGGATTCATCGCCGCGGCCGGGTCGCCCTTTTGCTTGGTGGCGCTTTTCTGCCCGTTGTTCTCGCTGTACGACCAGGTGTATTCGCCGTCGTGGACCGCGATCATCTTCATGTCGGTCTTCTGCTCGGTGTCGCCCATCTTCACGTCCATCTTGGTGTTCATCTCGGTTCGATAGAGCACCTTGCCGCCCTTGCGCACGTATTCGATCGCCGCATCGGAGACGGTTTTGGATTGATAGGACGGATTGTTCATGTCCTGGGTCGAATGCATCTTGTATGAAAAGGATTCCAGCTTGGAGATTTTGTCGTGAATCGCCTTTTTCACCGCTTTGAAATCCTCGGCACGGCCGCTCGTGGCCGAGAGGCCGACCAAAATGCAAATGCTGAAGGCGATATGAGCGCGTTTCATCGGAAGGTCCTTTCAGGAAGGTGAGAACAGAATTACGGCCTCGCGGGCCTGCGTCGATGTCGCTCGCCACCGGGCGGGCGACGGCGCGGAATCCTACACCTTTTGAGTATGGATTTGAAGGGGGTGAAATCCGGAGGTGTACGCGGTCTCGGCGGATCGCGAAACGGTCACCGCTCGACGGGACAAGTCCTACGGGTTGACGCGACAATCATCCTGGCGAAAAACTGACTCGCTCGCAAACTATGCCCCACCGCTTCCTTACGGTCGCGACTCTGTTGCCCATTGGGTCGCGGAAACGCCGCGGGCGGAGATCGTCTTTCGCAGCGTCGCCAGCGTTGAAAGGTCGAGCGAACGGCCTCGCGCCATCCAGTCAGCCGAGAGCGTCCAGACGCGCCCGGAATCGAAAGATTGGACAAAGTCCCCAATTGCAACGCCCTCGGTTTCAACGTCCGGCGGCGAGAAGGTCTTCCCGGCCGACTTGGGTCGATATTCCAGCAGTTGGCTGCGATGGAGCCTGATCCCATCCCGGTAGGCGTAGGCCTGAAAAGATGCAAAAGAATAGAGCGGGTAGTTGGCCTGCATTTCCTGAATGAATCCGTCGCCCGCCTGAATTTCCGGCTGCATCTGTTGAAAGAGAGACCGCCAATCGGCTCGTTCGCCAGGTGATATCAGCATCTGCCCGCTGACCGCCAGCGGCAGCCCGAACATCGCCGCCCACATCGGCAGCCGCCGGCCGTTCGTCAGTCGCATGACGCCCGCAGCGAATATGGGCACGAGGCCCGGCACGATGACGATCAGGTACTTCTTGTGAATCAGGTTCGGGCCCAGCGCAATCGAGAGTGCCACATATGCGGCGGGTGCGACGACGATCAACAAAACAAACAAACGCCGCGTGTGCCCGCTCCACCACGCTCGCCGCGAAGTCGCCCCCAGAAGCAGCACGACGAGTACGATCGCGGCGAGGACAAATACGAGCCATTTTTGCCCGGCGCCGACGTGATCGAATCCGATGCCGAACGGCGAAAGCTCCACCAGCCTGCTGGCCAGACTGTTGAGCAAATTTGCCGGCGGTTCGATCTCATGAACTTCCCCGCCCCCCATCGCCCGGATGCGAAAAACGTAATAGGGAATCGCGAGGAGCGCGCCGGCGCCGATGCATCCGGCGGCGTAGAGCGCTCGCCGTTCGTTTCGCCGATGAATCATCGCGTGCAGGAACACCGCGCACGGCGCCGCCAGGCCGAAGCCGTCGAGGTGCGCGGACAACGCTGTCGCAATCAACAGAGCGATCATCGCGACGGGCTTCGAGGATCGAAGCGACCACACGTATGTCGCCGGCACGGCCACCGCCAGCATCTGTGCCGCCGCGTAAGCGCGAGCCTCATGCGCGTAGCGCAGATTGAGCGGAAGCACTGCGAAGAGCGCAACCGAACAGAGTGCGAGGCGCGTCTCAACACGCGCGAGGCGCAACAAGGCCGCAAAGAGCAACAACGCACCACAGGAGAAAATGGCCGACGGCAAACGAAATCGCCAGTCAGTCTCGAGAAACCATGCCGGCAGCGCGCGATAAAGGGCGTAAAAACTCAGCGGGTGCGGATCGAGTCCCGCCACCGCAATCAGGCCCTCGGGCGCGGTCGCGGCATGAAAGGTCCAGCCCTCGTCCTCCCAGAGCGGCTTTGCGCCCAGTCCGACGAATCGGAGGATTATTCCGAGCAGGATGATCGCAGCGACCCAGGGCCGACCGACATTACTCGCGTTGCCATTCGGCTTCATCGTTCCGTCGACGCTGGATGAAGGTCATAGATCACGTAAGCGCCGCAAGTGCAATTCGCGACGCGCCTGTACAATCTATCGGCAGACTCGCGCAACGTCTGATCGCGGCGAAGCTCGCCCGCACGCGCAATCCAATATCGCCCGCCCCTTCGCGCGATCGCGTTGAGCGTGTCGATCGAAAGATCGGATCGCGCATAATTGAACCCCTTGCGATCCATCCAGGCGAACATCATCGGCTCATTGAACGCGACGGGACGGCCGTACTCGTCAAACTTCTCCCCGCCGCGCACGACGATTCTCGTGTCTGCGGGCACGAGCGCCGCCATCTCCACGGCGCACTGCCTCATGCGGAACAGATCGTCCTGATGATCGCGCCGATAGAGTGTGAAGCACGTCACGATGAACAGAGATGCGATCACGCCGCCGGCCATCCAAAACGCCAGCGTGCGCCGGCGCCCGTTTAGCCGCGGCCCGACAGGGGCCCGGCGATGCGCGTGCGGGGCATCATCAAAATATGTTTCTCCAGCTTGACGATTGGGCGATTGGATCAGAAAGCTCAGCCCCGCGCCCATCAGCAGGCAAGCGGGAGCCACCGAAGCGCAGTGATAATAAGAGGCCCAGTCATCGCCGGAAGTCCCGGCAGCCGCAAGATATAACAAGCAAACCGCGACATACCAGGTCCAGGCCATGGCGCTCTGCGCGAGCTTCGCCCGCACCGCGAAGAACGCGAGGAGCCAGCCGAGCGGCGTCCAAACTGCCAAAGTTTCCCATCGCAGATTTCCGAGGACAAACCACGGCGAGGCAAGGATCCGCAGCGACAGCCAGTGACTTTCATTCGACACACCCAGCGAGTTTTCGTATTCAATCCAGAAGTGCCGCGACCAAAGCACCCAGCCCAGCGTCGGAAGCGCGGCAATCGCGGCGGCAACATAATTGAGCGGCCGCGTGAATGCGCGCCGCCCCTGAACCCCGGCGACGACCGCCAGCACAACAAGCCCCAAAATCGCCGCGGGAGGCTTGGCAAGCGCCGCGCACGCAAGCCAGCATGCCGTAAGCAACAGCCCCGCGCCGCGCGGTTCTCGCCGCCAGCGCTCAAGCTGATACATGCACAGAATGCTGAAAAAGATCATCGCCGGCTCGGGCTGCATCGCGTTGCCCAGTCGAACGAGCAGCGGGTTCAGCGCGAATGCGGTCGTGGCGAACACCGCGCAGCCGGCCGGTAGCAGCAGCAGCGCCAGCCGTGAGAATAGCCAGAGCGCGGCGACCGAAAAGGCCGCCGCGAAGATGCGCATGTATGCTTCGTGATACCCAAACGCGCGGTCACAAACGGCCGCGAGCCAGGGGAGCATGGGAAATTCCATCTCGACGAAGCCTGGCGTGTCGCCGCGCCAGTCGATGCGCGGATAGAACGGATTCAGCCCCTCCCGATGGAAATTGCGGGCAATCTGCGTGTAATCTGACGCTCGCCAGGCATTGGCCAGGCGATGATCCAGCGGGCGATCGACGCCGACAACACGCAGCAGCGCCCCTCCCAGCAGCACCGCGGCCATGATCCAGTGCAGCGAGCGCGAACTGGCCGCCGAAGACAGCGCATGACCGGGTTGTAGTACCGCGTATGACATTCCTTCGGCCCGAATACCCGAAACTAGAGAGGCGCCGCGCTCTGCATCACGCCCGGCGCCGGCGCGAAGCGCGACCTGACATTCTTTTTCTCTTGGCCCAGCCCGCTCGTCAACAGCGCATCCACCGCATCGTCGGCCAGCTTTACGCTCGTGTTCCACGACGTCACCATCGGGTAGGCCTGCGCGGTCGTCGCCAGAAACAGCCGCGTATCCTCGATGCGCGGCGCAGGCCGCTGCTGCAAGTATCCCCGCGTCCACACCGGCTCGACGTGCGGAGCGCGAAAGACATAAGCCGCGTCCACGGTTTCTCGCCGAAAGCCTGTGTAAAGCCGCCGTAGCCCGTCGATCGCCTGCTCGATCGCGATGTCGTCATCCACTTTGTACTGAGGGCTGGAGGCTGCGCAGTAGTTCATCGCATAAACCAGATGCCGGCCGCCGATCCACTCGGGGCGAATCACGTGCGTCGTCTCGACGACACCCTGAAAAGAGAACCCGCTATCGACGACGGCCGTCCAGTAGTGCCGATCCAATCCTTCTTTCAGAACGAGCAGCACGTTGACCACGCCTTGATATGCCAGCTCGGGCATCGGCACGCGCGGCGCCAGCGAGACGTCGGCCAACCGTCGCAGCAACGGCAACGGAAGCGTCGAAATGATGGCATCAAACCCCTGCTCTCCCGGTCCGCCGGCGACCCACGCCGCGTCCGGCGTCTCCCACAGGCAATTCACCTTGCAGTTGGTGCGAATCTCGCAGCCCATCGAGCGAATCGCGTCGGCCAGCGCATCGGTCAGCACGGCCAACCCTCCTCGCATCGCCGCCTTGATCTCCTCGCTGCCGTTCTTCTCTCGGTTCAGCGTGTTCCAGATCCAGTAAGCCGGCACGCGATGCCGCTCGTCTCCGAACTTGGCGGTCAACAGCGGCTCCCAGATCGCGCGGTAGACGCGCGGGCCAAACAGCTTTCTCAGCCAGTCGCAGGCCGGCACGTTGTCCAGCGGCTCGCCCTGCTTCTTCAATTTGGTGATGTACAGCGCCGCCAAGCCGGTGCGAATGCGATCGACGATGCTCAGCGCGCCGAAGCGCAATAGATCAAGCGGCGTGTTAAACGCGTAGTGCTCGCCGTCGACGATGAATCCCATCGTGGTTTTCGACCACGCCAGCCGCCCGGTCAGCCCCAGCGCTTCGATCAGGCCCAGCAGGTGCTGATCGCTGTCGAGAATGACGTGGTAGAACTTGTCGAGTCGATCGCCGTCGTGCTCGAACCACGTCCCCAGCCCGCCGAGCCGGTCCGATGCTTCGAACAGCGTGACGGATTCGCCGCGCTTGGCCAGTCGATAGGCCGCCGTCAGTCCCGCAATTCCCCCACCCAGTACAGCCACGTTCATGACACCACCTCCGGCGCTGCCGCGCGCCGCGACCCCGGCTTGAGAAGCGAACTCGCGATAAACACGCAGTGATCGACAATGGAGCGGACGATGGGCATCTTGGATTCGCCATGCTGCCGCTCGGTCAGCACCAGTGGAAATTCGACGATCTTGTAGCCGCGGCGATGCGCGTTAATCAGAACCTCGGTGCAGCTCAGGAATCCCCGGCTCGTCGGCAGGATGTTCTTGAGAATCTCGCGGCGATAAATCCGCAGCAGGCACGAAAAGCTGTAGAGATCGGACCAGAAGGCGATGCGATACAGCGTTGACAGGTTCCGGCTCAGAAACAGCCGCAGCCAGGTGATGTTCTCCACCTTTCCTTTGGGATGAAATTCGCTGCCCGTGACGACGTCGATACCCGGCTGCATCATCGGCAGCATGTCCACCAGATAGAGCGGGTCGTAGGTGCAATCCACGTCCATGATCGCGACGAATTGCCCGCGCGCTTCGAGAAAGCCCGTCGCGATCGCCCCGCCCAAGCCGCGGTTCACCTCGTGCGTGACCAGCCGCGCCGGCTGCAATTCAGCGGGAATCTCCCGCAATAACTCATTTGTGCGATCCTTGCTCCCGTCGTCCACGAACAGGAAATCGAGCACCACCTGCTCGCCAAACGCGCGCTTCAGCGCGGCCAGCCTCTCGAACAGCGGCGGCAGAGACGCCTCCTCGTTGTAGCACGGCAGTATGAGCGTCAGCGTTTTCATGATGGAACGGGAACTCCTTGTGTTCGCGGGCACGTCTCGGCCAGCTTTGCCTGATAGAGCGCCGCCAATCTTTCCAGCGTCATCAGCTCATATTGCGAATTGAACGTGCCGAGCATTTCGTCGACGGCCGTCAGCTTCTCCGCGACCGGACGCGCCATGCCCGGATGAACCCGAAAACGTGCGTCAAGGTCCGCGTCCGTCAGGCCCACCAGCTCGACCGCATGAAAGTGATAGTTGAGCGGCGCATCGAATCGGCGCAGCCACGCCAGCGACTTGCGAAACAGCGCCATGCCCGTCATCTGCGCCCAGGTGCCGTAAAATGGAACGCGCGACCAGGGCAGCGCCGACAGCGGCAATTCCAACAGGCCGGCTCGCTCTGTCGTTCGCGCGCCACGCCAGGGCGCCTTCGCGCCCGGGTAGTACGGCCGCAGCGACGCGAGCATTTGAAGGTACGAGCCGCGCCGCACTTCCCGCTTGCGAAACCGCGATTTGAGAATGACCGCCGCGTCGATGACCGGCGCGATCATCGACGGATGAACCGAGGAGTCATACCGGTATCCCAGCTCGCGCAGGCAGTCCAGCGTGCGCGGGCAAACGTCGTAGCACGGCGCTCGAAACCCGACCACCGGACGGCCGGCCAGGTCAGACAACACCGCGTGCGCCTCGTGAATCTCGTGACGCCGCTCCTCATCGGACAGCGCGGCCAGCCGCCGCGGATGCGTGAGCGTGTGATTGGCGATCTCATGGCCCTCCGACACGGCTCGCTTGAGGATCGCGGCGTGCTCAGGAACCCGGGCGTCGCGGGCGATGACAAAGAGCGTTGCTTTGATCTGGTGACGGGTGAAGAGCTCCAGAAATCGCGTCAGCCCGTTGACATAGACCGGATCGGGCGTCGTTCGATACTCGAATCCATAACCGCCGGCATAATCCGCCAGCGTGTCCATGTCGACGTTGACGGACCCCGGGCATGCACCGGCCAACGCCCGCGCGCGCGAGTTCAATTCCGTCGCATGTGATGATTCGCGATATGCCTTCATAATGGCATGATCCACTTCTGGAAGAGGCAACGGGCCTGCTTCGCGGCCATGAGGAAAAACTTGACTTTCGCCCCAAAGAGGCGAAGGGCTATAGCCACGGGTGAAGCAAAGCGGAACCCGTGGCTACGTCGCGGCCGCTTGCAGTCCGCTCCAAAGGAGCGGCGGACTTAAGAGGCGCTAACCCACGCGTTAACTCTCTTCGCCTTTGAGCGCCCGCTGAATCGTGACCGCGATCAGATCCACCACGCTCTCGTCGTAGCGCTCGTTCCACCCAATGCAGAGCAGATGATTCAACCCATCGACCGCCCGCGGATAATGCGCCCGGTCGTAGTTCAATTCGCGCCCGCCTTTGCGCAGCTCCGGTGAGAACGGAAACCCGCTGTCGCCGAACATCTTTCGATTTTTCAGAAAGCCGTACTCAAACGCCAGCTTCTGCGTGTACCGCGGGGCGGTTCGGGCGCCGATGCGCCGCAGCGCGTTCGATATCCGGTCCAGCTCCGCGCCATTCAGCGGAGGAGCAATGCGAATCGAATACCGCCAGTACGCATGCGTGCAGTCGTCGCTGTCCGGCGGGCAGATGATCCCCGGAATCTGCGACAGCCGGTCCGTCAAGCGCCGCGCCAGCTCGCGCCGCTTCGCCACGAATTCATCCAGCCGCGGCAACTGTGCCAGCGCGACGGCCCCTTCGATTTCCGTCATCCGGTAATTCAGGCCTAGAAACTCATGGTCTGGCTGCGGATCTCCAAAGCCCCACCCCTTGTCGTGGTACAGCTTCATGAACCGCGCCATTTTCTCATCCCGCGTGACCACCAGCCCGCCCTCGCCGCAGGTGATATGCTTGCCCTGCTGAAGACTGAAGCAGCCCATGTGGCCGATGGTGCCGACCTTGCTGCCCTTATAGGTCGCGCCGAACGCCTGGGCCGCGTCTTCGATCACGATCAGGTTGTGCTCGCGGGCCAGCGCCATGATCGGGTCCATATCGCACGGCAATCCGAACAGGTGCGTAACGATGATCGCCCGCGTGCGAAAGGAAATGCGCGCCGCGATCGTCTTGGCCGTGACGTTGCACGTCAGCGGGTCGACGTCGGCGAAGATCGGCACGGCCCCCTGGTACAAAATCGGCATTACCGCGCCCATGTCCGTGATCGGCGACGAAATGATCTCATCGCCGGGCTTCGGATCGACTGCCGCAATGGCGGCATGGAGCGCGGCCGTGCCCGATGACACCGCCGTGCAGAACGGCATGGCGCACCAGTCGGCGAAGGCCCGCTCCAGCGCGGGGACGAGCTTGCCGTACTGACTGATAAGGATGCCGCGGTCAAGCACCTCGCGCAGCAGGCGAATCTCATCGTCTCCAAACGAGCGCCCCGAGGCGTCCGCATCATTGGGCACCACGTTAATCGGCGTCGTCAAAATACTGTTGCGAATCGCAGTCATCGAATTCTTCCCCCACTATTGCAAACTTGAACTTGCTCTCACTTCGTCAGATCTGAGCCCTGTCTGCTGCGTAACCGTGCGCTTCGCCCCAAAGGGCGACGGGTTGTAGCCACGGGTGAAGCGAAGCGGAACCCGTGGAACATTGGAACCGATTCATGTCCGCTCCAAAGGAGCGGCGGAGTCATGTACGGCGCGGAATCCGCATCGAGGAAATCAACCAAACTCAGGCAATCTCCAGTTGTCGCGGCAGCTCGCTCTTGCCCGTCACGATCGATCGATAGGCCGCCTCGCACACCGCGACGGCCGCGAACCCGTCGTCGAACGTCGCGCTCGGCTTCACCCGCCCCGCGACGAACCCGGCGAAATTCGCCAGCACTTCCTGCCAGATGTCGACCCCCTCCGCCGCGGCATGCCGCATAAGCTTCTTGTCGGCGTCGAACGCCTGCATCTCATATCCCAGCCGCGCATAACCCTTCGTGCCGAACACTTCGATCAGCGGCGCCATCGGGGCCGGCGACTCCCAACTGACGAAGATGCTCGCCGTCGCCCCGCATTCCATTTTCAGGCACATCGCCGCCGACTCCTCCACCGCCAGCCCGCGCGAGCTTTCGGCTGCCGCTGCCGTGACACGCTCGACCGGTCCGGCAAGATAATGGCACAGATCGACGATGTGCACCCCGTTGTCCAGCAGCACCCCGCCGCCCGAGAGCCTGGCGTCGCTGAACCACTTTCCGGCCATGTCCGCGTCCGAGGTCGCCGTGCCGCGCATGTGCGTGATCTGACCCAGCCGTCCTTCGGCGATCATCTCCCGCAACATCGCAGCGCCGGACAAGTGCCGGAACTTAAACGCGCACATCAGCAGATCCGACCGCGGAATCGACAGGCAGTCGTCGCATTCCGTCGCGAGCGGCTTTTCGCACAGGACGTGAATTCCCCGTTCGATGGCCGCCGCAACAATCCGGGCGTGCGTCGTCGGCGGCGTGCAGATCGTGACGCCGTCGAGCCGGCTGTCGAGCATTTCGTCGAGCGAACGGCACGCGCTTACCGCGTAGTCAGTCGCGAATCGGTCGGTCGATGCCGCCTGCATGTCATAACATGAGACCAGGATGGCTTCGCCGATTTTCCGTAATTGTTCCGCGTGCCTGCGGCCGGCATGGCCGCAGCCGATGATTCCAATTCGCATGTGCCCCCCCAATTTGCTCCGCGAAACACGCGCGCCATTTCTTGCAAAGGCGCTTGAAAAATCAGACCGGTCTTCATAGCGGCCCGGACTCGATAATTGATTCTCGAAGCTATGCGTTCTTGAAAGCTTGATTCGCGTGCAGTCGACTATATCCCGCGGCCGGAATCAGGGTCAACGAAAAGTCCCATTCCAATCGGGAATATGAGGCGTGCGAGTTCGTCAAAGCTGGGAGGAGGCAATCCTCCACAAGATTG
>DATMEE010000501.1:0-2620 GCA_035557035.1 Phycisphaerae bacterium | reverse complement strand
TATACGATTAAGAGAACTATTCACAGGCACGGGGATTTTCTAACCTCTCGAGTGCATCAATTCGGAACCAAACAAGGCAAAAAATCTTGCACGCTTCACCACTTCGCATACGATCGATCTTCATGAATCGCCGCGACCGATATCCATTGCTACGTCTTGCAAGAATTCACAGTTCTCACCGGCCGGCAGCGCTTCGCGCCGTGGGTCTGCTGCTCGGCCTCCTTGCATTTGCAGACCTGGGAGACATTCGCGCGGACGAGCCTAACGCCGCTACCCAGAGCCGGCTGAAGGCCCGGCTCGATGCCATCCTGGCGATCCCCGCCGGATCGAGGGCCCGCCTCAGTGCTCAAGTCCTCGACCTTGATTCCGGGCAGATCCTGTACGAAAGCCACGGCGGCGACCCGGTCATTCCCGCCAGCAACATGAAGCTCGTCATGATGGCGGCGGCCCTCGACATGCTGGGCACCGACTACAAGTATCAGACCGTGCTCGCCGTGCGTGACACCGACTTGATCGTCGTGGGCAGCGGCGACCCGACTTTGGGCGACGACCGCTTCGCCGTGGAGCGCGGCACAAGCATCACCAGCGTCCTGCACGAATGGGCGGCGGCGCTCAAGAAGGCCGGCGTGAAGCAGATTCCCGGCAATATCGTCATTGACGATTCGGTTTTTGACAGCGAGTTCACGCATCCGCGCTGGCCAAAGAATCAGTACCAGGCCTGGTACGAGGCGCCGGTGGGCGGCCTGAACTTCGCGGAGAACTGCGTGAAGGCGATGGTGTCGCCGACGAAAGCCGGCAAGAAAGCGCGCGTGCAGCTCGTGCCCGGCAATACCTACGTCAAGATCAAGAACGATACCGCGACGAGCGCCAAGAACGGCGTCGTCGTCTCGCGGCAGGCGAAATCCGACACGCTGCACGTTCGCGGCGGAGTCGCGAAAGCCGGCGTGCTCGACAAGGTGACCGTCCGCGACCCGGGGCTGTACTTCGGGTCGGTGCTGCGGACCATTCTCGCGACGAACGGCATCAAGGTCGGCGGCGACGTGAAGCGCGAGAAGGTGCGCCTCGCAACCGGACTGCTGCCGAAGGAGTGTCACGTCGTTCACATCCATCGCTCCCCCTTGTCCGACGCCCTGCGGCGCTGCGGCAAGGACAGCCGCGGCATGTTTGCCGAGGTCCTGCTGAAGACGCTCGGTGCAAAGAACGGCCAGGTCGGCTCCTGGGATACCGGCCGCTCGGCGGCGCACATTTTTCTGCGGAAGGTCGGCGCCCCGGCCAACCAGATCACCATCGACGACGGCAGCGGCCTGTCGCGGAACAACCGGCTCAGTGCCAACATCGCAACGCTCGTGCTGCGCTACATCTACAAGTCCGGCGCGCTGCCGTTTGAAATGCTGCGGAATTCTCTCGCCACGCCCGGCACCGAGGGGACCCTCAAGAAGCGGTTGCGCGAGGCCCCGCTTCGCGACCGGATTTTTGCCAAGACAGGCTACATCAACAACGTCTGGACGCTCGCCGGCTACGCGCGCACCGAATCAGATCAGTGGGTCGCATTCGCCATTTTCTACAACGGCTCGGGCAAGATGCCGTCGCCCAAGAACAAGATCGACGAGGCGGTTCGCGTGATCGCCAAGTGGCCGAACGTCGGTTCCCAGCCCGCCACACCGCCAAAGTCCAAAACCACCCGCACCGCCGCCACAGATGACCCCGAGCCACGCTCGTGAATCCCCACCCTGTGTCGCACCCGTTGCAACTCGGTAGGAGGGCGTTGTCTTCTCATGAACACGGACGATTGCTCCGCACCCCGTTGGAGCGAATCCCTACGCCAAAGGCGTTTCGTCCTCCAGCCCAGGGTTGACGCGCAGCGGCTACCCTGGGTCAGCGTGCGCGAATGGCATCTACCCCAAAGGGGTTGCGGCTTTTTCATCCGAATTGTAGGCCACACTTCGATCAGAATGACGCTCCTTCTAACTCTCGCGCGATGATCTCCGCAATCTGCACCGCATTGAGTGCCGCCCCCTTGCGCAACTGATCCCCGCACACAAACAAATCGATCCCCCGCCCATCCGGCTGGCTCACGTCCTGGCGAATTCGTCCCACGTAGCAGTCGTCCTGCCCGCTCGCGTCGAGCGGCATCGGGAACCGGTTGTTGACCCGGTCGTCCATCACCGCGACCCCCGGGGCGCTCTCCAGAATCTCGCGCACTTCATCCGCCGTGATCGGCTTCTCAAAGGTGAGATTGATGGACTCGCTGTGCGCCCGCAGCACCGGCACGCGAACGCACGTTGCGGTAATCGCGATATCCGGATCGCCGAAGATCTTCCGCGTCTCGTGAATCATCTTCGATTCTTCCACGTTGTAGCCGTCCTCGCCGATCGCGGTGTTGTGGCAGAACAGGTTGAACGCACATGGGAAGGGAAACACCTTCGGCACCACCTCACGGCCGGCCAGCACTTCGCGGGTCTGCTCCTGCAACTCGACCATTGCCTGCTGCCCCGCCCCGCTGACGGCCTGGTAGGTGCTCACCACGATCCGCTTCACGCGATTGACCTGATGCAGCGGCCAGACCGCCATGTTCATGATGATCGTCGAGCAGTTGGGATTGGCGATAATCGGCGCCTTG
>DATMEE010000500.1:0-23916 GCA_035557035.1 Phycisphaerae bacterium | reverse complement strand
CGGATGACCAGACGGAAGACATTTGCGCGACATCTCCAGCGCCGCCTCGAATTTGGGCAGCGCTTCGGCCGAGCGGTCCAGCGAATTCAGGCAACCGGCGACGTTGTTCAGGCTCCTCGCGACGCCGGGGTGATCGCCCTTGTACAGTCGCTGATGCATCTCCAGCGCCGCCTCGAACTTGGGCAGTGCTTCGGCCGAGCGGTCCAGCGAATTCAGGCAAGCGGCGACGTTGCTCAGGCTCAGCGCCACGTCGGGGTGATCGCCCTTGTACAGCCGCTGCCGCACCTCCAGCGCCGCCTCGAACTTGGGCAGCGCTTCGACTGAGCGGCTCAGCGAATTCAGGCAATAGGCGACGTCGTTCAGGCTCGCCGCCACGCCGGGGTGATCGCCCTTGTACAGTCGCTGCCGCATCTCCAGCGCCGCCTCGTACTTGGGCAGCGCTTCGGCCGAGCGGCCCAGCGAATCCAGGCGACTGGCGACGTTATTCAGGCTCAGCGCCACGTCGGGGTGATCGCCCTTGTACAGCCGCTGCCGCATCTCCAACGCCGCCTCGTACTTGGGCAGCGCTTCAGCCGAGCGGCCTAGCGAATCCAGGCAACTCGAGACGTTGTTCAGGCTCAGCGCCACCTCGGGGTGATCGCCCTCGTACAGGCGCTGCCGCATCACCAGCGCCGCCTCGCACTTCAGGAGCGCTTCGGATGAGCGGCCCAGTGAATTCAGGCCACTGGCGACGGAGTTCAGAAACATCGCCACTTCGGGGTGATCGCCCTTGTACAGCCGCTGCGACATCTCCAGCGCCGACTCGAACTCGGGCAACGCTTCGGCCGAGCGGCCCAGCGAATTCAGGCAAGCGGCGACGTTGCTCAAGCTCGCCGCTATGCCGGGGTGATCGTCCTTGTACAGCCGCTGCCGCATCGCCAGCGCCGCTTCGTACTTCGGCAACGCGTCGGCCGAGTGGCTCAGCGAATTCAGGCAAAAGGCGACGTTGTTCAGGCTCGCCGCCACTCCGGGGTGATCGCCCTTGTATAACCGCTGCCACATCTCCAGCGCTGCCTCGTACTTCGGCAGCGCTTCGGCCGAACGGCCCAGCGAATCCAAACAACCGGCGACGTTGTTCAGGCTCGCGGCCACGTCGGGGTGATCGCCCTTGTACAGCCGCTGCCACATCTCCAGCGCCGCCTCATACTTTGGCTGCGCTTCGGTCGAGCGGCCCAGCGAATTCAGGCAGCTGGCGACATCATTCAGGCTCAGCGCCACGTCGGGGTGATCACCCTTGTACAGCCGCTGCCGCATCCCCAGCGCCGCCTCGTACTTGGACAGCGCTTCGGCCGAGCGGCCCAGCGACTTTAGAGACCTGGCGATACTGTTCAAGCTCTTGGCTGTTTGCTCGCTCTCTTTCCCGTATTCCCTGTCGGCCAAGTCGAGCGCCGGCAAGAGAATCGCCTGCGCGCGCTCATTTGCTCCGTTTTTAGCAATTTCGGCATACGCGTCGCCAATGGTCCAGCGGAGTCGCAGCTCGGCTTCGGGCAAGTCTTTCAGTTCACCGTCCTCGATGCGCTTGGCGACGGCGTCGAGCATTTCGCGGAGCATGGTGGTATCACGGCCGAGGGCGACGGAGGCTTTGACGCCGTCGAGCATGGAGGCCATAAAGTCGGCTGTACGCTCGGCATTCTTGCGCTGCTTGTCGGCGCGCCGGCTTTGCTCCTCAGCCAGTATGCGCTGGCGGTTGGCCTTGAGGAGGCCGACGGTGGTCCCGACGATCCCGCCGATGAGCGTGAAAACAATGAGTGCCGCCGCGATGACGGTACCGCGTCTGCGGCGCATGTATTTGCGTAGTCGGTAGGTCGGGCTTGGCGGACCTGCCAACACCGGTTCACTGCTTAAGTAGCGTCGCAGCTCCAGTGCTACGGCATTTGCGGTGTCGTAGCGTCGGGTGCGGTCTTTTTCGAGGCACTTCATTACGATCCAGTCGAGGTCGCCGCGGATGGATTTGAGGAGGGACCTGGGGTCGGAGGCGCGGCGGGCGGCGACGTGGGCGAGGGAGGCGGGTGATTTGGTGATTTGGCGATCTGGTGATTTGGCGATTGGGGGAAAAGCGGCGGCGTGCTCCCTCGCTGGCGCTTCGGGCTCGGAATAGCCCCCCACTTCCGTGGGGGGTTCTGATGCGAGGCTGCTCAGCCGCGTGCTGGGCTTGGGGGGCTCGACTTCGCGGATGATGCGCTGGATTTCGGCGTAGCCGGCGCGGCGGAGGGCTTTGCCGTCGAACGGCAGCGTGCCCGTCAGCAATTCGTACAGCAGCACGCCCAGCGAATAGATGTCCGTGCGCGTGTCGATGTCGAGGCTGGTCATCTCGGCCTGCTCGGGGCTCATGTATTCCGGGGTGCCAATGAGCTGGCCCTGCTCGGTGAAAATGGTGTGCTCGGCCAGCCGCTGGTTGGTGGCTTTGGCGACGCCGAAGTCGATGACCTTGGGGATGGGTCTCGTGGCGCTCGACCCGGACAGGTTGGAAACCTGTCCTACGTTCCACCGGTTGGAAACCGGTGCCACGTTAACCGGTGCCACGCCTCCCGCATTATCCTGCAACATCACCAGAATATTCGACGGCTTGATGTCGCGATGGATCACGGCCTTCTGATGCGCATGCTGGATGGCGTTGCACACCTGGATGAACAGCTCCAGCCGCTCCTTCACTGACAGCTTGTGCTTGTCGCAGTACGTCGTGATCGGCTCGCCGGGGACGTACTCCATCACGAAGTACGGCCGGCCTTCGGGCGTGGCGCCGGCATCGAGGACGCCGGCGATGTTGGGATGGTTCATCATCGCCAGGGCCTGACGCTCGGCCTCGAAGCGGGCGACGACTTCCTTCGTATCCATCCCCCATTTGACGAGCTTCAGCGCGACGCGGCGGCGTACCGGTTTTTCCTGCTCGGCCAGATAGACGCTGCCCATGCCGCCCTCGCCAATGGGCTGGAGGATGCGGTAAACGCCGACGCGCTCGGGATAGGCGCGATGGGACGTCGCTGGCACGGTGGAATCTGATGCCGACATAGCCGGTCTCCCGAACGAAGAGTATCCACGAATTGTAACTGCTGTGGAAAAAGAACCGCAACGGGTTCCGCGCGACGCCTGAGGTACGGGTTTGGCCGCCGCAAATCGTTAGATCGCCAGAACTGGAGCTTTGCATCGGGCGACGCGCAGCGTTTTGTACGATGGGCGGTGGAATTCCTGGAAACGGGGATTCGCTCCGCGCTTGCCGGTGCCCTTCGGGCCGCGGCTAAACGGGGGATCGGGCGCAGCGGGATGGCACAGGCTATAGCTATAGACTGTGCCACACTCTACAGCCTATTACCTCTGCCACATTAGGCGTCTTCGCGCTGGCGGGTGGGTTCTTCGCCCCAGGGAATCGCCTTGCGGTCGTCGCCGATGGCGACGTAGACCAGCTCGGCGGTGGTGACGAACTCGGTTTGGGCGGGCGCCTCCCAGCGCTCGGCCATCACGGAGACGCGCACGCGGGCGGACCGTTTGCCGGTGGAGATGATCTCCGAATAGAAGCTGAGCAGATCGCCGACGAAGACCGGCTGCTTGAACTCGACGCGATCCATCGCGACGGTCACGACACGGGAGCAGCCGAGCTTGCGGGCCTCGATGGCGCCGGCCTGGTCGAGATAGCTGAGAATCACGCCGCCGAAGATGGTGCCGTGGGCGTTGGTGTCGCGCGGCATCATCATGACGCGGATGGAGGGTTCGCTCTTCATGGCTGCGGGATCGATGGTGGTCGTCATGGGAGTCTCCGTGGAACATTCACGTCCGCGTTGGCTCGCGGTGCAAATCGGGGGTATCATAGCGGGGCTGACGTGAAACCGTTGGACTTGTCCGGGAACCGGGTCGATGGGCCGGTGCGGCCCTCTTTGACGAGGACATCTCGCATGAAGTTTCCAAATTTCCGCCTGTATGACACGCAGGCGAAGGCGGCGGTTGTTTTCGGCGTGCTGGGGCTGCTCAGCGTGGTGGCGCTGGCGGTGTTTGTGTTTCATGGTTTCAAGACGAACGACATGACCATTTATTACAATGCACAGCAGGGCATGGGGCGCTTCCGGCCGTGGCTGGTGCGCGGCGCGACCTGCGCGGCCCTGCTGGTTGGGGTGGCGGCGGGGGCGCTGGGTTTCAACAGCCTGGGCCAGAAGCGGAACGACAAGCAGAATCTGTCGTGGACCGGGCTGCTGACCGGAGCGCTGTCGATCTCGCTGGCGGGGGTGCTGTTCTACGCATGGACCAAGCTGAGCGAGACGATCATCAGCGGTTGAGGCCGTAGGCCATTCGTACCGCAAGTGAATCCTGCGAGCATCGTTTGAAAGTGTCATGGCATCTCTAACCTCACCGGCGAGTCGCCGGTGCCACACTAATGTCTGTGCCACGCCGATGCCCGCGAGCCTCGTTTGAGAATATCATGGCACTTCTGGCAAATCTCCTGCTTCCGGGACTGGGTCTGATTCTGCTGCGCCGGGAATGGCTGGGGCTTTCGATTTCGTTGCTGTTCGCGGCGGCGGGAAATTTCTCAATCGCCGGCGCGTGGATCGCTCCTGATTCCTTTCCCAGATGGCTGGTGTGGATCGGATGGATTCTTGCCATTGCGGTGTGGCTGCTGGCGCAGTGGATGCTGGTGCGGCATCGCAAGGCACTGGCGGCGCGGCGAAGCCAGGTGCGCGCGCTGGTCGGCAAGGCCGCGGCACTGATCCAGAACGGCGAGCTGGCCGCGGCGCAGAGCATTCTCGAAGAGGCGCTGCTCTTTGACGCGGAAGATTCGGAGGCGGCGGAGCTGCGGACGCGGCTGGGGGTGCATGGCCGGCCGGCGATGACGTAACTGCGCGAAGGCACAGAGGCACGAATCAGGCCGAACTCGCTCGCTCCCGAGCAACGAATAGCCTTTCCGTCCTTCCGAAAAGAAATGGATGCGTCGGCTTCAGCCGACGGGTGTTTGCCACCCGCTTTAGCTGGTGGTACGCGGCCCCCAACACCTCCAAATTTATCCCTTTTCAGCCGGCTTCAGCCGGGCTTGGTTATCCGGCGAATCGCAGACTTCGAGTCGGGCCTCAATCTGGCCGTTGGCGTGATGCTCGCGCTGGCGGCGCACATAGTCGAGCACCCAATCGAGATTTCTCTTTCCGAAACTCACCACGCCGTAGCCTCGCTGCCATTCCAGCGCCTTTTGGCCCATGCGTTTGTTGACCTCGAATGAGGAAGCGCCCTTCAGTTCCTGAACCAGGTCGCTGATGGTGACAAACGGCTCGATGCTCAGCGCCAGATGCACGTGCGTGTCCGTGCCGCCGAGGCCGTGTAGGTATGCGCCCTTGATGCGGCGGCATTTCGCGGTCAACTCACGATGGGTCAGCAGCTCCAGATCACCGCTCAAGAGGGGCTGGTCTGCTTTGGTGTGCCAGTTGAAGTGCAGATAGATTTCATGAAAGACATGACTGCTCATGTCGCCTCTCCGGGAGCAAGTCCGGCTGAAGCCGGCTGAAGTGGAAAGGGAAGATAAAATGGTTGGGTTGGCCCGTCTACCACCGGTTGAAACCGGGGGCAAACACCGGCCGGCTGAAGACCGGCCCATATGCAAGCCGAACTCTGGCAGACGAGCGACGAATAACTCTGTCACCCTCCGGGCTAAACCCCGACCCCATGCGCGAAACTATTGAACTGGAAACTACACTCGCTAGTCAGCCAATTAATGGGGAGTTCGATTCATTTTTGCGCGGGCGGCGCGGGGATTGTCAAAGACGGCGTTCGGGACCAGAAATCGACACCGGGCGCTCTCTGGCTGGTGAACAAGTCTCCATCCGCGCACGTCTTGAACCGATAGATTCCGGCAAGACTCGCCCCGCGCGATTGCGGCCGAGAATATCGGTGGATTGAAGGAACTGGCGGCCGATCCTAGAATTCCACGAGTCGTGCGTAGGGTCACGGCCGGACGGACGAAACCAGGGGATGGGTTGCCTTCCGATGATTTCCGATAATATGAAGCCGGGCGAGCGCGAGACGTTTCGCCGCAGGGGACAAAACGGGGGAACTGCCAGGCGCGAGGGGACGGACGTGCCGCGTGCAGTCTCCCGGCAAGGCACTAGAGAAAGGCCGCAACATGTTTGAAAGATTCACCGACCGCGCCCGGAAAGTCATGGCCCTGGCCAACCAGGAGGCCCAGCGGTTCAACCACGAATATATCGGGACCGAGCACATTCTGCTGGGGCTGGTGAAGGAAGGCAGCGGGGTCGGGGCCAACGTGCTCAAGAATCTGGAAGTCGACCTGCGAAAAGTCCGGCTGGAAGTCGAAAAACTGGTAAAGAGCGGCCCGGACATGGTGACGATGGGCAAGCTGCCGCAGACGCCGCGGGCGAAAAAGGTGATCGAGTATGCAATAGAAGAGGCGCGAAACCTCAATCACAACTATGTCGGCACGGAGCATCTGCTGCTGGGGCTGCTACGAGAGCAGGACGGCGTGGCGGCGCAGGTGCTGATGAACCTGGGGATCAAGCTCGAGGAAGTTCGCGAAGAAGTCTTAAACCTTCTGGGTGCAGGTGTGGAAAACGAAGAAGGACAAACGCAAGGCGCCGCGCCGGAGCAGGGCCGCAAGGGCGGACGGTCGAAGACCCCCGCGCTGGATTCATTCGGCCGCGATCTGACCGAGATGGCCAAGCAGGACAAACTGGATCCGGTCATCGGGCGCAAGCCGGAGATCGAGCGGCTGCTGATCGTGCTCTGCCGGCGATACAAGAATAACCCGGTGTTGCTCGGCGAGGCTGGCGTGGGCAAGACGGCGATCGTCGAGGGCCTGGCTCAGCGGATCGTCAGCGGCGACGTGCCGGAGCTGCTGGCCGACAAGCGCATCGTCGTGCTCGATCTGGCGATGATGGTGGCAGGCACCAAGTATCGTGGGCAGTTCGAAGAGCGCATCAAGGCGGTGATGAACGAGGTCCGCCGGGCGCGGAACATCATCCTGTTCATTGATGAATTGCACACGCTGGTCGGGGCGGGCGGCGCGGAGGGCGCGATCGACGCATCCAACGTGCTCAAGCCGGCTCTGTCGCGCGGCGAGATTCAGTGCATCGGCGCGACCACGCTCGATGAGTATCGCAAATACATCGAGAAGGACGGGGCGCTGGAGCGCCGCTTCCAGCAGATCATCGTCGAGCCGCCGAATCCCACGCAGACCATCGAGATTCTCAAGGGCTTGCGCGATCGCTACGAAGCCCATCATCGCGTGCAGATCACCGACGGCGCGCTGGACGCGGCCGTCGAGCTGTCCATGCGGTACGTTCCCTCGCGGGTTCTGCCGGACAAGGCGATCGACGTCATCGACGAGGCCGGCGCCCGCGTTCGCCTTCGCGCGATGACCAAGCCGCCCAAGATCACGGATCTCGAAGACGAGATCAAGCGCCTCAACGTCGAGAAGGATGAGTCGGTTCGCGCGGCGGATTACGAGCGCGCGGCCGATCTTCGCGACAAGGCGCAGACGGTCAAGGAAGAGAAGGATACGCTCGAACGCGACTGGCAGGGCCGGCGCGGCGAGATCGACGGCGTTGTTGATGAGGAGATCATCGCCGAGGTCGTCAGTCTGATGACCGGCGTTCCGCTTACCCGCCTGGAAAAGGAAGAGGCCGAGCGGCTGCTTGAGCTTGAAAAAGAGTTGCACAAGCGCGTGGTCAGCCAGGAACAGGCCATCAGCGCCGTGTCGCGCAGCGTTCGCCGCTCGCGGAGCGGGCTGAAGGATCCGAACCGGCCGATGGGCAGCTTTATCTTCATCGGCCCGTCGGGTGTCGGCAAAACGCTGCTGGCCAAGAGCCTGGCGAACTTCCTGTTCGGTTCCGACGACGCACTCGTCGTGCTGGACATGTCGGAATACATGGAGAAGCACAACGTCAGCCGCCTGGTCGGTGCGCCGCCGGGTTACGTCGGCTACGAAGAAGGCGGACAGCTCACCGAGCGGATCCGCCGCCGGCCGTACGCGGTCGTGCTGCTCGACGAAATCGAGAAGGCGCATCCCGACGTGTTCAACATGCTGCTGCAGATCATGGAGGAAGGGCGGCTGACCGACTCGTTCGGCCGGCACGTGGACTTCCGCAATACGATCCTGATCATGACGAGCAACATCGGGGCGGACAAAATCACGCATCAGTCGACGTTCGGATTTGAGAAGCGCAGCGAGGACACCAGTTACGAGCGCATGGTTGAAGTGCTCAAGCAGGAGCTGGAAAACTACTTCCGCCCGGAGTTCCTCAACCGCGTGGACGAGATTGTCGTCTTCCGGAAACTTGCTCACGAGCAGCTCGTGCAAATCGTCGAGCTGGAGCTGAACAAGGTCGCGAAGCGATTGAAGGAAAAGGGCTTCACCCTCGAAGTGCAGAATTCCGCCAAGGAGTTTCTGCTGGAGCGAGGCACCGACGAGAAGTTCGGCGCCCGCCCGCTTCGCCGTGCGATCGAGCAACTGCTCGAAGACCCGATCAGCGAAGGTTTGCTGCGCCGGGAGTTTGCCGGCAAGGATCGGCTGGTCGCCACCGCGGCCGAGAGTCCGGAGGGCAAGAAGACGATCACGATCGAAGCGGTCGTCACCGGCGACGGCCCCAAGCCCGAACTGGCAGTCGCGGGCACGGAGTCGACCTAGGCGGCCCGTTTTTCCAAACACGAAGCTTGCACAAAGGCCCTGACGGTTTCGATCGTCAGGGCCTTTTCTTGCGATTGGCGCTAAATAAGTCCGTTTATGTTGGCGGTTGGACTAAATAAATCCAAGCCCTTGAATTTATTTAGCGATCAGTCAACCGGTTCAACGGCGACCAGTGCTGATTCGTCTTCGCAGAGCGGAGTTTCCAACGGCATTTCTTCTGCGTCCATGAGGCAGCCCTGCGAATCGGTCACCTGAATCTCGGGGAGCGGACCGGCCTGTCCGGCCGCGATTTCATCGGATTGCCCTGCACTCTTCAACGAAGCAACGTTCCCCGCTTGTTCCGCCGGAGAAGGCACGCCCTGGGTTTCAGATAGCGTGACGATCTCATGTTCCTGTTCGATCGCGATCGCGTGATCGTTGAAACCATTGTCCGGCAGCGCGCAGGTCGGCTGGTGCGTTTGTGAGGCCGAGCCGACCGGTTCGCCGAACGAGGCGACGGCGTTGCGCGCCGCCAATCGCGACAAAGCCGCCTTCGCTTCCTTTTCCGCCCGGCCGATGCGAACCATTCGGTCCAGATGATCGAGCGCGGGCGTGTATTGCGGATTGAATGCCAGCGCCTCGCGCAGGGCCGCGGCGGCGCCGTCGTAGTCTTCCTCCTGTGCCCGCACGACCGCGACATTGAAGTGCGCGTCCTCGCGGGCGACGATCTTGCGGAATTCCTCGACGGCCTCGGCGACGCGGTTCATTTTCGCGAGCGTCATTCCCAGGTTCATGCGCGCGCGCCGGAAGCTCGGCGAGAGCTCGAGGGCCCGTCGGAAGCACTCCTCCGCATTTTCGTACTTTTTCTGCTGGAGAAAGTTGCACCCCAGATTGTTGTGCATCGCGGGAACATTGTCGTCGGTGCACAGGCCTCGCGCCAGCGCGTTCTCGGCGTCGTCGTAACGGCCGAGCATGAACTGCACGCGCGACAGGCCGTGATAGGCGGACGTCGCTTTCGGGTCGCTGGCGATGACTTCCTCATATTGCTTCATCGCGCCGGACAGATTTTTCTGGCGTTCGAGCATACTCGCGGACGCCATGTGCGTGGCCGCGGAGATTTGCATCCCATTGTCGACATCGTTTTTCGCGCCGGAGCAACCGCCCCAGGCCAAGACGCCAATTCCGAGAGCGAAAGAAAACCGAGGATCGTTTCGCCGCACGACCGTGAATGATGATCCGAAATGATGCCGCTCGTCCGCCGTTCGATCCGTGCGATTGCCTTGAGTGACCTTCATGAAAACTCATTCTCCATTCATGGACCCGCCGCTTTCCGCCAGGCGATAGGCCGAGCCGCGTTGCTCGGGCTGCCGGGCGACCGCCTGACCGGCGGAGGATTCGGCGGCTGACATCCCCCGGCCTCCAGGCAGGCCAAGGACGACGTGCACCGGCTTTCCGGTGGACGAGGACTTCGCCAGATAACTTCGGGCGACCGCTAATCGGGCTTCAACTAAGTCCTCATCGCATTCGGAAGTCTGATAATGAAGAAGGCCGCCGTCGCCGCCGAGAAGCTCGGCGTACCGCGCAAGTCTTGCCTCGCCCGTGCCCGACAGGTGAACGGAATGCGGAATGAAATGAAGGTCGGCGATGGAGCAATCCGCCAGCAACCCCTGATCGTGGTGATAGGCGAAGTACTCGGAAATCTCGCCGGGATTTTCGCTGTCACCCTGCGGCGGGGCATTGGCCCGCTGATTGTCATGCGGCTTGACGCATCCGCAGCCGAAGCACGCGCAGACCACCAACGATGCCGCCCCGAGCGGACGCGCCGACGTAAACATAATTGTGCTCCCTCGTTGGCCCGACGCCAAAAGTGCCGGGCGATGGAATTTGTTCGAACCGAAATGAAAGGCGTGTTTCAGCAAACCATAAGATATGTTTTGTGAAGTGAAGCGGTGCGAACCGGCAGGTTCGGCAAAGACAATTCAGCGAGGCGTGGGGGATGAGATTATGACGCGCGAGGTCCGTTTCGTCCCGCGCGAAATCAATATCGATGAATTATCCGCCAAACGGGAAGCCGCCATTAGCGGCGTTGAGCGATCGGGACGTTATGCTGCGCGAATTCCTAGCAGCCGGAACCGTCGCCATTGTACGTGCCGCCCTGACTGATGCACTCATCCTCAGTCATTTCGATGCAACCAAGCTTGTCGAGTATGCAGGCCCCGGTCGGTGGCGCGCACGGATTGGCGTCGCAACTCGTCCCGGTCCCCTGGAACTCACCGCCGATGAGGAAGTTGCACTCATAGCCCGTGGTGGTGATGCACTCGTTTCCGTCGCAACAGGCGCCCGGCGTCGGATCGCAGACATTGGGATCGCACTCGGAACCGCCGCCAAGAAAAATGCCGCCGGACAATTCGCAGAAGTCCTCAACGACAACGAAGCAGAAATTGGAAGAGGGGAAGCAGCACGCGCCGGTCACGATGGAGCACTCAATGCCTTCGCAGAGGGTGCCGTCGCCCTGATAGTCGCCGGCAAAATCAATGACGCATTCAAATTGCGTGGTTTCGTCACAGATGAGATCATCGTGGCAGCAGGCGCCGATCGGGAAGCCGCACGGATTATCGTTACAAGTGGTGCCGTCGCCGAGGTACTCGCCTTTCCCGGCGCATTCCGCCTGGGGCATTACCACACAGGAAGTTGCGAAGCAACAGGCTCCCAGGGTGAGATCGCAATCGCCGGCATCACACGAGGTGCCGTCGCCCTGGTAGCTTCCTTCGAATGAGATGCACTCGTCGAACGTCAAATCGGAGCATCCTTCACCCAGCCACACCGAAGGCGCGAAGCAGCAGGCCCCCGTCGGTTCCTCGCAGAGGTTTTCCGAACAGAGCGAAAAGTCCCCTTGATAGCTTCCTTCCTGCAAAAGACATTCGGCGCGGGTCAATTCCGAGCAAGGGACGCCCAGCGAGAGCTGGTCGAAATCGAAGCAGCAGGCTCCGGTGGGCAGAGGGCACCCCTCGACGTCGCATGAGGTCCCATCACCCTGGTAGTCTCCGGAGCCTTTGGCGCAAAGATCCTCTGAAGTATCGGCGCAGAAGGGCGTGCCCTTTCCGGGGAAACAGCAGGCGCCCGTTGGACAGCCGTCCGATTCGCATGTGGTTCCATCACCCTGATAATCGCCCTCGGATGAGGTACACTGATCCGCGGTCAAATCGAGACAGAACGGGCCCTTGCTCACCAGGCAGCACGCCCCGTTGGGAATATCGCACGTGCCCGTCTCACACGCGGTCTCATCACCGAGGTAGGTTCCTCCGTCCTCAAGACAGTCGGTCTCGTTGCGCTGCACGCATTCGCCGAGCGAACCGCGCGGGTCAGTGCCCCCCGCGACGCCGGTCAGCGGCAGACAGCAGGCCCCAGTGATCTGGCCGCAGGAATTGATGTCACAAAACGTGCCGGCGCCCTGGAACGTTCCGCCGTCATTTGAACACTCGGCGGCAGTCGCCTCGAAACACAACGGATTGTTGTCCCCGCGCGGATCGCCGCCGCCCGTGTCGGGACTGAGGCAGCATGCGCCGATGGCGCAGGTGCTCTCGGTGCAGGTCGTGCCATCCCCCTGATAGCCTCCGGCCTGAAGCTCGACGCAGTCAAACTCGGTGAGTTCCTGGCAGATTTCAATTCCCCGCGGGTCGCCACCAATCTCGTCGTCGCCCTGGGTGCAGCAGGCGCCCGTCGGGATGCAGGGGCTGCCGTCGCAGGTGGTGTTGTCGCCGAGGTACTCTCCTTCCGCATTGTCGCATTCAGTCTCGGTCAGGATGGTGCAAACGAGCGGGGTCCCCAGGCCGATCGCTTCCTGTAGCGTGCAGCACGCGCCGGTCGGCGCGCAGGGGCTGCTGTCGCAGGTCGTGTCGTCGCCCAGATATTCGCCCTCGACCTCATCGCAGTCGCCCGAGGTGACCTCGATGCAGATAAACTGACCGCCCTGCGCGCCCAGCGGGGCCGGAAAATCGATGAACAGGCAGCAGGCTCCCGTCGGCGGACACGGCGTGTCGCACGTCGTTCCATCACCCTGATAGTCGCCGCCCAGTCCCTTTTCGCACTGGAAGAAGGTCGTTTCCTGGCAAAGCGTCGTGCCGTTGCCGAGAGATTCGGAATTCTCGTGATAGCAGCAGGCGCCGGTGGGAATGCAGGCGTTTTCGCCGCAACTTGTTCCATTCCCCTGATAGTCTCCCTCGAAGTTCGCGCATTCCGCGGCGGTCACCTCTAAGCAGAAGACGCCTTTCCCGCTTATGCAGCATGCCCCGGTGGCACAGGTGTCGGCGACGCATTCGGTGCCGTCGCCGAGATAAGTCCCTTCGTAGATCAGGCAATCCGCGGCCGTGGTATCGAAACAATTGGTTCGCGGGCCTTCTTCAAACTGCGGGTTGCAGCAGGCACCGGTTGGGATGCAGATCGTTTCGGTGCAGATCGTGTCATCGCCTGCATATTCACCACCGAGCGTCCCACAGTCCTCGGCCGTCTGGAGCGAGCAGGGATGCTCGACGATGCAGCAGGCGCCCGTGGGCGGCGGGTTCTGCGGGCAGGCGGTGCCGTCGCCGAGATAGCTGCCGTCGACTTCGTCGCACTCGGCCTCGGTTTTTATCTCGCAGGTGACGCTGAACTGGCACGCGCCGGTCGGCTGGACGCATTCGGCGTCGTCGCAGGAGACATCGTCGCCCTGATAATCTCCGCCCGCGTCGTCGCAGGCATCTTCGGTGATTTCGGTGCAGCTTCCGTCGCTCGAACAGCAGGCGCCGATCGGCGCGCAGGCGTCGCCGACGCCGTCGTCGTCGCTGTCGGCCTGGTCTTCGTTGGCGACTTGCGGACAGTTGTCGCAGGCGTCGGTGATCTCGTCGTGGTCGATGTCGGACTCGCAAACGTCCAGCTCGCCATTCCCGTCGCAATCGAAATTCTCGATCTGCTCGGCGTCGTCGCGGCCGTCGGCGTCGCAGTCCTCGGCCGGCGGCAGAATGTTGACTTCGATCGTGTCGCCGGTTTCATAGTCGTCGCCCAGCACGAGGACGACACTGAGCAACTGGCTGCCGGGCTGGTCGAAGGACCCATTGTTGTCGGCGTTGGATTCGTTGTCGGCGATGGTGGCGACGACTTCGATCCGCTGGGCCGTGGTGCGCAGGAGCGAAACCGAGGCGGCCGGGCCGTCGGCGTCGAGGAGCCGCGTCGTGCGGCGGACGTCGGTCTCGGACAGGAAGAAGGCGGCCTTGGCGGTCACCTCGTATCCCGACTTGTTGTTGATGACCAGCAGGATCGTGTTTTCGGGAAGGTTCAGGCCGTCGCCCGGGTTGAACGGACAGTCGAGGCCCATGCTGCATGCCAGCAGCACGCACGAGAAGAGACAACCGCCTTTGGTTAAGCGCCGCATCGGCCCACCCTTCCTGTAAAAAAGACGCAGATTGACCGACGGCCTGCGGCCCAGACCGGGCCGAGGGAGATGCCGTCACTTGTTATCCAACCATTGTATGCCGGAGACGGCCGGAGTGAATAGATTCACGGGCCAAAGTTTGACGAACCGCAAAAAATGCCCCATCGGCCGATAACGGGGCAGTTAGATCCAACGCCAAAAAAGGCCGGCCCCCATTTCCGAGCCCGAAGCGCCAGCCAGGAGACTCCTGGCAGCATGATTTGGTGATTTGGCGATCTGGTAATCTGGCGATTGTGAACCGACATATCGCGATCCTGTCTACGGCAGCTTCACCAAGATTATCGCTACAATGCACCCGTGATTTCTCAGCAGTCAAATGGTCTCGGTCTGACATTCGCGGAGCTTTGCGAGCAGTTTGGACTGCCTCCCAAGCAGGCTTCCGGGTTGCGCACCTCATACCGGGCCGCGATGATTGGCTCGTCCAACGCCAATTCGCCAGATCGCCAAATCTCCAAATCTGATTTCAACCTCACCGCCGGTCCTCACCCCATCATCCGCCACAAGCGCGACGGCGAGCTGATCAAGTTTGTGCAGCGCACCCCCGACGGCCTCGAAACCGAAAGCGTCATCATCCCGATGAGTAAAGGCGGGCGGAACTGGCATTCGCTCTGCGTCTCCTCGCAGGTCGGGTGCCGGATGGGTTGCACCTTCTGCGAGACCGCGCAGCTCGGGTTGCTGCGCAACCTGAGCGCGGCCGAGATCGTGGGGCAGGTGATTGCGGCGCGGCGGGAGTTCGGCGTTGAGGTCAGGAAAATCGTCTTCATGGGCATGGGCGAGCCGTTCGACAACTTCGACGCCGTCGTGCAGGCCGTGCGCGTGCTGACTGATCCTTACGGCCTGTCGCTGAGCAAGCGGCAGATCACGATTTCGACGGTCGGGCGCGTCGAGGGCATCCGGCGACTGGCGTCGCTGGGGTGGCAGTACCTTCAACTCGCCGTTTCGCTCAACGCGCCGAACGACGAGGTTCGATCGCAAATCATGCCGGTCAACCGGGCCGAGCCGATGGCGGCCCTGCGCGAGGCGATGGTCGAGTACCCGCTGCGGCGGAACATGTACCTCATGGTGGAGTACGTGCTGATACCCGGTGTCAACGACGCGGCAGAACATGCCCGCGAGTTGGCGGTGTATCTGCGGCCGGTGAAGTGTTGCGTGAACGTGATTCCATATAACCCCCGCCGCGAATCGCCGTGGCCCGCCCCGACTGATGAGACTGTCATCGCATTTCTGCAGAACCTTCGCGACGCGGGCCAATTCTGCAAGCGGCGGATCACCAAGGGTCGCGACCTGATGGCGGCCTGTGGCCAGCTCGGCAACCGTGAGCTTCGCCCGAACAGAGCCGCGGGCTCTCGCCCCGGACAGACGGAACAAACCGGCCGATTCGAAGTTTCGAGGCCGGCGCCACTCACGCTCGATGGATCGTTGAGATGATCGCGTGGTTCCAGGCATCGCCAGTCGGCGGACGGCTTAACGTGCATGGCGACGTGTTCCCGCGCTCCGGGGCCCTGCCGGGCCGCGGCTAAACGTGTCGTCGGACGTTGTTTCATTGATCACTTTCTGAAGGACCCAGTGATTTTCGTTCCAGGCAGTTTACTCAGCCTGACCCGCGCCCAGGTCCGCGAAGTGGACCGCCGCGCCATCGCAGACTACGGCATTCCCGGCATCGTGCTGATGGAAAACGCGGGGCGAAGCGCGGCCGACGTCATCCGCCAACTTTACGCGACGCACTGCAAGGCGGACGACACCGTCGCCATCGTCACGGGCCGCGGCAACAACGGCGGCGACGGCTTCGTCATCGCGCGGCACCTCCACAACGCCGGGCTGCCCGTCGCGCTTTTTCCGGCGGCCCCGCTGGATTCGCTTTCCGGCGACGCGGAAACCCAGGCCTGCATTGCCGTCAGCATGAAACTTCCGATGTTCGCATTCGATGACGACGAGACAATTGGGCAGCATTCATCCCGGCTTCAACAAGCGGCGATTATCGTCGACGCCGTACTGGGAACCGGTTTCGCCGGCGACGTCCGCCCGCCGCTGGATCGGGTGATCCACAACATCAATGCGGCGCCGGCTGCGATTCGCGTCGCGATCGACGTGCCTTCAGGCCTCGACTGCGATACCGGACGGCCATCGAACGCGACGGTGCGGGCGCATCACACGATCACTTTTGTCGCACGGAAAATCGGTTTTGATCAAGCCGGCGCGGCGGAATTCACCGGACAGGTTCATGTGGCCGACATCGGAGCCCCGCCGGAGATTCTGCAGAGCGTCCTGTCGAGGTGAACTGGGCTTGTCGGCGCTGCCAGTTGAAGAGCGTACTCCAGGATCAGAATTCGGCGCACTGGGAACGGTGACCGCTTCCTAACGGGCGCGGCTCTGTTAGGTCTCCGGGTGCAGGAATCGCCGACACCACTCCGTTGTCTCGTCGATGATCCGATCATTCAACGGAACCGATCGCATCCCGTGATCGTCCGTGTCCAGCTCGATCAGACGTGAGTTGCCGTCCACCGATTTCATTGCACCAACGTACGCTTGGCCGTGCTCGATCGGAACGTGCCGGTCGCCTCGACCGTGGAGGACCAGCAGCGGACGCGGATGCGCCGCCAATAGTGCCGGTGCGTCGGCATCGGTCAGCGTGTCGATGAAACCCCGCCCCATGCGCAGCCCGAAGTGCTCGACCCATCCGTTTGCATCGAGAAATTTCCACGCCGGCGGCGTCATGTCGCGCTCGACGAGTCGCTTCGGATAGGCCACCGGCGCCCAGAATACGAACGCCCGCGCGCTCGCAAGCGACTCAACCGCGAGGGCCGTCGAATAGGCCCCGTAGCTGCTGGCCACGACCGCCAGCCGCGTCGGATCGCAGCCGGCCGCGCGATCGAGCGCGGCTACCGCCGCGCGCAAGTCCTCGACGAGCCGCGCGGCCGTCACGTCGATGAATTCGCCGTCGCTTTCGCCGCAGCCGCGAAAGTCGAATCGCAGGCAGGCCATGTTCATCTGCGTCAGCCGCCGGGCCAGGGTGACGAAACGGTAGCACGACCCCACGCGCGTACCGGTCAGGCCGTGGGCACAGACCACGACGGGCGCGGCGGTCGAATATCGACCCGGCTCCGGGCGATGAAGCGTCGCGGCGATGCGCTGGTGGCCGACGTCGATCTCGAAATAGTGTTGCAAGGGTTGGGACATTGTCTTCTATTAGAGCCGCGCTTTCGGGCGGCGGAAAGCGAAACGGGTGAAACACCTCACGCATTCGCCCGCCCGCAACGTTTTAGCCGCGGCCCGGCAGGGTCCCGGTGCCGGAGACTAATCGCAGAATTGTGCAAGAGCGTGTTCGGCGCGCGAGCGTTGTTTGCAACATTCTCCGGTCGTTTCGCCGACTCCCGGACCTTTCAGGTCTGGGCTAAACGGGGCTTTCCGCGCTTCTGAAAATAGCGGGTGGGGACGCCGCGACATCAATAGGCCAATCTTCGCTCGCTGCTCCGTTTCCCCTATAATCACGATAATAGGCGTCTTGTTCCCCGCCGCAGGAATTCACATGCCAACCCTGGGTGTCAACATCGACCACGTCGCCACCGTGCGGCAGGCCCGGCGGACGGACGAGCCCGACCCGGTCTGGGCCGCCATGGAAGCCCAGCTCGGCGGCGCCGCGTGCATCACCTTTCACTTGCGCGAGGATCGCCGGCACATCATTGACCGCGACGTGCCGCTGCTCCGCGAAGTCGTCAACGTTAAACTCAACATGGAGATGTCCATCGCCGACCAGATCGTGGACATCGCTCTCGCGAACAGGCCCGATCAGTGCTGCCTCGTGCCCGAAAAGCGCGAAGAGATCACCACCGAGGGCGGTCTCGACGTCGTCGGCCACGCCGATCGAGTCGGCAAGGCCGTTCGCCGTTTGCGCGAGGCAGGAATCCTGTGCAGCGCCTTCATCGAGCCGGTGAAGGAGCACATCGAGAAGGCCGCCGAACTCGGCTTTCAGATCGTCGAGCTCTGGACCGGCGGATATGCTCATGCCAAGCCCGGATCACAGCGCGAGGCAGCACTCCGCACCCTCCAAACCGGCGTCGACCTGGCTATCGCGAACGGCCTCGAAGTCCACGGCGGTCACGGGCTGACCTATCGCAACGTCGGCCCAGTTGCCGCGATTCCGGGCTTTTCGGAATTCAACATCGGGCATAGCATCGTCTCCCGGGCGATCTTTGTCGGGTTGCGGCAGGCGGTGCGGGAAATGAACGAGCTTCTTTTACGTTACGGACCCAAGGAGTAGGTCATGTTTCGAGGCTGCTTTGTCGCAATAGTGACACCCTTCAGGGATGGATCGATCGATTTCCCCGCGCTCGAAAACCTCGTGAATTTCATAGTGGATGGCGGCGTCAACGGCCTGGTTCCCTGCGGCACGACGGGCGAGTCGCCGACGCTGGACGACGACGAGCACGCGGCCGTCGTTGCGGCCGTGGTGAAGTACTCGCGCGGCCGGGCGCCGGTGGTGGCGGGCTGCGGCACGAATTGCACGCGCAAGACGATCAAGCTCTCTCAGAACGCAATTCAGGCCGGGGCGGACGGCGTCATGCTCGTGTCGCCGTATTACAACAAGCCGAACCAGACCGGGCTTTACCAGCATTTCTCAGCCGTCGCTTCGCGCATCGACGTGCCCATCATGCTCTACAACATTCCCGGGCGCACCGGCGTGGAAATCAGCGTCGACACGATCGCCCGCCTGCACGGCGATCATTCGAACATCGAGGCGGTCAAGCACGCCACCGCCAACGTCGACGGGGCCAGCCAGCTCGCCGCCATCAGCGACATCACCATTCTCGCGGGTGACGATACGTTGACGCTCCCACTGATGAGCATCGGCGCGGTCGGCGTGGTGAGCGTGCTGGGCAACCTGATGCCGCGAGAAATGTGCGAAATGGTCAACGCCGCGATGAATGACGACTTCGAGACGGCCGGCAAATGGCACTCGAAGCTTTTCCCGTTGGCCCGCGATCTTCTCACGCTCGACATCAACCCCATCCCGATCAAGACGGCCCTGGCGATGAAGGGCCTCGTCGCCGAGGAGTTCCGCCTGCCGATGTGCCCGCTCGACCCGGCAAAAAAAATGCGCCTGCAGACGATGATCTCCGGCATTCAATGTCAGGCTCCCGAAAAGCAGCCCGCATGACCCAAGCCGCCACCTTATCCGCCGCAACTCTACCCGCGCCGGCTCATGCCGGCAGCGGAACCATTCTGATCCGCCGGCTTCGTTTTCTGGCCGCGATGGGGGTTGCCGGCGTCATCTTCTACTACTTCGGCTGGTGGGTTGCCCGCCCGCCCGATCCGCTGAGCGCCGTGGCATTGATGACCCTCGACCAGGGTGTCATCGCAATGGCAGAATTGCTGGGCCTGGCCGTCGTGGTCAGCGGGCTGGCCGTCGCCATCTGCGGGGCGAATTCGGCCGAGCGCGGCCCGCTCGCCGTCGCCGTGGGCCTGGCCACCCTGGCGGCCCGCGCGGAGCACATGGACAAGCTGGTGCTCTACCGGCTCACCTCCGCCCCGCAGGGCAGCGCCGCGGCGGACTTCGCATTTCCCACCTGGGCCTTCGTCGCCGAGACCTGGCTGTGGCTGGCGCTGATCGGCGTGGGCTTCGTCGTCGGACGCTGGGTCGAAAGCTGGTTCACGCCGGTGCAAACCCCGGCGCCGATGCGGCCGGCGACCGATGCAGGCGCGGACATACGCCAGAGCGGCGGCACCGTGGCGATCTCGGTTGCGATCGCGTGGATATTGCTATCGTATTTCGTCGCGGGATACGCCTATCCGATCGAGCGGGGTCAGATTTACTTCGGCGTCGCCTTCGCCTTTCTGGCGGCCTCGCTGATTTCGCACTGGTTGTTTCAACTGCGAACGCGAACGTGGCTGCTGGTCGTCGTGGGGCTGGTCGCCAGCGCGGCGTATGTATACGGCGGCCCGCCCGACGAAATGCTCGAAGCCGCCGCCAAATTCGGCTTCTTTATCCCCCTGGCTCCACTGGCCCGGCCGCTTCCGATCGAATACGCGGCACTCGGTGCTATCGGCGTGCTCATCGAGCGGGACGTGATGGAGCTGCTGGCGGCCATGTTCGGCATCGGGCCTGCTGAATCCGACTCGGCCTCGGGCGCGGCGTAACAGGAGCGCCGTGGTGTTCGCCGCCTTTCTCGCCCAGTACGCCGCCGGTTGTTTTCTCGCCGTGGCGGGAACGAAAATCCATCTCGCCGACTGGCGTTACGTCCGGCTCACGTGCATTGTTTCAGCTTCGGTTGCGCTGCTGGCCCTGTTCTTTCAGTTCGCCGACGTTAACGATCTCTCTCGCCATATCGCCCGGCCCGAAACGATTCTGATCGGAGCCGGTCTGCTGCTGGGACTGTTCTGGCTCTTCGTCAACGCCGCCCAGCAGGGACGCGCCGGGCGAGCCCAGCGGCTGTTGGCGGCCATCGCCGGCGCGGCCTGCCTGGGCGCCGCCTTGATGATGGCACTCAGTCGTGAGCCGCTGAATGATTCAATCCATGATCCGCGAGGCAGCATCGGGTCAACCTCGGAGTCCGGCATCCCGCCGCGCGCTTCCCGGTTTTCCCGCGCTCCGATCACACCCCTTGGCGCGCCTCTTCCCGCGGGCATTGTTGTCAGCACCATCCTCGCCGCCGGCCTGCTCGGCGTCGCGACCACTGCGATGCTCCTGGGCCACCGCTACCTCACCGACACGGGCATGACCATCGTCCCGCTGAAATCGCTGACGAACATCTACCTCGCGTTGATTCTCGCCCGCATCGCCTGGGCCGCCGTCGGCACGACCCGCCTCTTCACCGCGGGCGCTCTGCCCTCCTCACACGCCATCTATTTCTGGCTCGCCCTCAGCGTTCGCATTCTCATCGGCCTCCTCGTCGCCGGCATCTTCGCCTTCATGATCCGCGATTGCGTCCGCCGCCGTGCCACGCAGTCGGCCACCGCTCTCTACTATCTCTCGATGCTCTTCATCTTCTCCGGCGAGCTGTCCGCTCAATATCTTCTCTACGCCAACGGCCTGACTCTGTGAATCTTAACCGTCCGAAGCAAACCAATACCACCAGTGGGCTTGCCGGTGCGCTCGCGACGCTGACAATGGGATCATCATGGATTCGCAACTCGTCGAATTGATTGGGCGGAATCGATTGACTGCCGACCTACTCGCCGTCGGCCTTGAGGTAGCCATACCCGAACGCGACCGCGGCATCGACCTGATTGCATATGTTGATCTGAAAGCCTCAAACCGTTCGTTTGTCGCGCGCCCGATCCAGCTCAAAGCGGCCACCAGCGCGTATTTTCAAATCGACCAAAAGTACGAACGGTTCAGCAATCTTCTGATCGCCTACGCCTGGTATGTTTGTGATCCTGAACGTGCGGTGACGTTTGCAATGACTCATTCGCAAGCTGTGGCGATTGGTGAGCAAATGGGTTACACGCGCACCGCGAGTTGGTCCAATGGTAAATATGCAACAACGCGACCGAGCCGAAAACTGAGGAGTCTCATGGAACCGCATCGGATAATACCCGGCCGCTGGTTCGATCTGGTCATAGGGACGTCCGCGTAGAACTCGGTGAAAAAAAGCGATCCGACAATGCCACACTTCAGACTGATCACCCATCGCTGCCCAAAGGGGCATTGCCGTGCGCCGGTTCGCACTCGCGTCGATCGCGCCGGCCGCCTCGACGCCGTCTGCCCGCGCTGCAATGAACCTTTGTGGCTCCAGATTCCCGAGGAAATGGCGAACGACCGGCTGGTCAACCAGTGCGCCTGCTGTCCCGGCCGGGAGTTCTTCATCCGCAAGGACTTCCCGCAAAAGCTCGGCTTCGCCCTCGTCGTCATTTTCGGCCTCGCCGCCTCGATCGCCTATTATTACGAGCGCGTCCTTGTCACCTTCGCCATTCTCGGCGCGCTGGTCGTCATCGACGCGTTGATTTACCTCTTCGTGGGCAAGGTCACCGTCTGCTACCGCTGCCGCGCCGAGTATCGCGGCTTTGCCTATAATCCCGCTCACGAAGGATTCGACCTGGCCACTTCCGAAAAATACGGTTGAGACACCATCATGGCACAAACCTGCCCCAGCGATTTTCAAGTCGATAAGCCGCGCATCGCCAGCGCCGTCCGCGAAATCCTCATCGCCGTCGGCGAGGACCCCGACCGCGAAGGCCTCAAGAACACGCCCGCCCGCGTCGCCCGCATGTACGAGGAGCTGTTTGCCGGCATGCGCCAGGACCCGCGCGTCCACCTGCAGACCGTCTTCACTGAAAAATACGAGGAGATGGTGGTGCTCCGCGACATCTCCTTCAACTCCATGTGCGAGCACCACCTGATGCCCTTCGAAGGCAAGGCGCATATCGCCTACCTGCCCGACGGCAAGGTCGTCGGCCTCTCCAAGCTGGCCCGCGTGGTCGACGCCTTCGCCCTGCGCCCGCAGGTGCAGGAGCGGCTCACCACGCAGTTGGCCGACATCCTCATGAACGAGCTCGGCGCCCAGGGCGTGGCCGTCGTCATCCAGGCCGTCCACACCTGCATGACCTGCCGCGGCGTGAAGAAGCCGGGAAGTGTCATGGTTACGTCAGCGATCCGCGGCATCTGCTCGACCAACTCCGCCACCCGCGCCGAGGTGATGACCCTCCTCCACAGCTAGTGGCGTGTCCAAGCATGCGAGAATCGCCCAGAGTGTCGCGCCCCAGCGCCAACGGGGCGACAGGATGTAGCCACAGCCTGCCCACCGTGGCAGGGGTATATCGAAGCGGAACCCGTGGATCGTGTCCGAAAAATACAGTCCGCACCGAAGGGGGCGACGGAGCCGTGAGATCAACCGAGCAATTTCGCCTTTCCGTTTCGTCCACGGGCGGGTTGATTTCAGCGCCATCGCGCCTTATTCTCTCTGCCGGAGAGAAAGAAAATGCGTCGGCAACCCATTGTCGCGGCAATTTTCTGGCACGCGGTCGCTTCATCAGCGCCCGCCTTCGCGCTCGAAGCATCGGTCTTCGTCGCCCGTCCCGGCGTTGTCCAAGTGCTGCGCGACCTGAACGGGGACGGCGATTTTTTCGACTTCGCCGAAATCAGGCCCTACGCGGAATCGCTTCCCTCGTCCGCCGCCGCCCTCGTCCGAGAAAATGACCAGCTCTTCCTCCTCGCGAACAGTCCGCCGCGAATCTTGTTGCTGGCCGACCACAACGACGACGGCGACGCGCTCGATTTCGCCGAAGTCGTTGAGTATGCCTCGTTGATCGCGCAAGCCCCCACTATCGTCGGGCTGGCGATTCGCGGTGACGCCGAAATCCTCACGACGGACCCGGTGAATGGTGTGATGCTTCGCGTCCATGATTTGAACGAAGACGGCGATGCCTTCGATACTGACGAAGTGATCGCCATCGCGGGCGGATTGACCGCGCCGACCGCTCTGGCCGTGCGACCCGATGGCCGGGTGCTCGTCGCTCAAAACAGCGCGCCCGTGCCCGTCCGAATCCTGCACGATCGCGAAGGCGACGGCGACTTCTTCGACTTCGCCGAGAACTTGTCGTACGCCGAAAACCTCGTTCCCGGCCGCCACATTCTCTCGCGCACCGATCATCTCGCGTTCGTCACGCGCCCGATGCTCGACGAAATCGGCTTGCTCGACGATCGCACGGGCGACGGCGACGCGCTGGATTTCGCCGAATTCGGCCTGTATGCGGAGAATCTGGCTGCACCGACGGCGATTGCCTCCCTGGAGGGCGATCTTCTGGTGGCGACGAGTGACGGGCTGATTTACCGGCTTCGCGACGTGAACGGTGATGGAGATGCGCTCGATTTCGGCGAGGC
>DATMEE010000499.1:0-3011 GCA_035557035.1 Phycisphaerae bacterium | reverse complement strand
AACGGATATATCGCATTATCCACCATCATAAAGATCAGAAACAGGACTGCGAAGGCGGACATGGCGTGTTGGGGCTGTCGAAGCTTGATTTGAAGATCAATTGGCAGCTTGTGTTCGATCAGCCGGTAGCCGTCCAGCGGCGGGCAGGGAATGAGGTTGAACAGCGTGGCGATGAAGTTCAGGACGGCCATCGCGCCGCAAAAATAAACCCAAGAGTGCTGGGTCTCGAGCGAGTAATCCACGAGTGCGAGTTTCGGATGCAGCGGAAGAGCGAAAAGCAGAAAGAGGATGAAATTGCTGGCCGGTCCGGCCGCCGCGACGTACATGCCCCATGCGCGGCTTTTCAGCGAGCGTTCGTCGATCGGCACGGAGCCGCCGGGGAGCGGCAGCCCGCCCATCAGCAGAATGATCGCCGGAATGAGCAGGCTGAAGACCGGGTCGATGAACTTGAGCGGATCGAGCGTCAGATAGCCGCGCGCCTTGATGGATTCGTCGCCGCCGATGTATGCGACCAGCGCATGCGAGAATTCGTGCAGGCAAACGCACAGAATCCATGCCATCAGGGCGGCGATGAGAAGGGGGGTAAACTCGACGAGGGCGAGGGTGGAGCCGGCGGCCATGAATGCTCCCGTGAGGCGCAACGCGACGGCGCTGTCGCCCGAGGGGTAAGCCTAGAGATGCAACGCCGGGTGTCAAGCTGTGTCCTTGATGCCTGCGTCTCATAAACTCATGCTTTCTAATTAGTTACGAGTTGGCTTATGCGTGCTGCTTGCGAATCAGCAGCAATTTTCGCATGGTTTTCCGACATATGTATATTGAATCGTTCGTGTGGAGATCGGCCCGTGGGCGGACCCCTAGCCGCGTCGCGGACGTCTCAAACGATTCCGCCCCGGTTAGGTCTAGCTTTCCGTCCGGGGGTTTTGCTATACTCGCACTGGGTGCAGCACATCTCGTCTCGGGAAAAAAGGGAAACCGTGAAGATGCCCATCTGCTTTAGCGAGCGGGGGATTTTCAAATCGAGGTCAGCGCGCGCGTTTTCATTGCTCGAGCTGCTCGTCGTGCTGGCGATCACGTCGATCGTGCTGGCGATCCTGCTGCCGTCGCTCTCGGCGGCGCGCGAATCCGCCAACGCCACCAAATGCCTGGTGAATCTTCGCGAGATCGGCGCGGCGTCCCTGATGTACATGGATGACGAAGGGTATCCCACGCAACCCTGGCACATGGGATTAAACGCGGGCGGGGCGGACATCGACAAGGTATCCGAGTTCGTCTTCGGCGGCTTTCAAGTTGACCCGGTGCATCCGGTTCTTGGCCAGCGGGTTGACATCCGAAAGATCGCGACGATTGACCGGCCGTATAATCGCTACATCGCTCCGCAGCTTTGCAACGGGCCGGTTCAGACCTATGTCTGTCCGTCGGACAGCTTCGCAGTGAGTTCGTTTCCGGCCGACCCGTGCGCCGTTCCCGTGCGCTCCGAAAACGTGGCCTCGTGGAGCATCAACGGAAACAGCTACGCCATCAATTGGAATTGGTTGGCGGCGCCACCGTGGAGCAACAAGCCGTCCATCTACAGCGATCTGAATCTGATCAGCGCCGCCGGCCGCGAGATGCTTCGGCTCAAGGTCGGAGGCGATGCTGCCAATTTTGTCCTGCACATGGAAAGTACCATGAACTCGATGATGCAGGACGGCAGACCTGCCGACGGTTCCGCGGGACAGAGCTGCTTGCAGCAACTCGGGATTGGCTGGCACAAGCGGTATTCGCGCTACAGCATGTCGTTTCTTGATGGCCATTCCGAACATCGGTTCATCGATACCCGCTTCAGCCGGGATACGGGTTACGACCTCTGGCCTGAGCCCTATACGCCCGCCGGGTTTTAATTACTTCAATACCGGATGACAATAGATAATGTCGCACAAGCGGCGTTTCCGCTGCTCCAGCGGACCGAATCGCGCGCGAGATATCCACGGGTTCCGCTCCACTCCACCCCCGCCACGGCGGCCAGGCTGCGGCTACACCCCGTCGCTCCTTCGGAGCGAAGACAGATCGCGTTGAAGCATTCGTTGTGTTTATAGGTAATACTTCAGAACGCGCGCCAAGCCCCGTGCGTATTCCATGGGCAACTCATCGATTCAAGTGGCGCGCCGGGGCTAGCCGTGGCTGGGCGACCGCCGGAAGCAATCCGCGCGGCGAGCGCTGCCGCGGCGAAGGCCGCGGGTGGCGGGGGGGTAGACGGGTTGCGTGTCAGCAACTCGGCATGTTCGTCGAGGAAATGGGTGTGCAGATCTCCCGCGCGGTGCGCGGGGTGGGTGACGACGTCGTGCAGGAATTCGATGTTCGTCGTGACGCCGAGCAGCACGAATCGGCGAAGGGCCCACGCCATCCGGTCGATCGCCGCTTCGCGTGACTGGGCCCATGCAATCAGCTTTGCGAGCATGGGATCGTAGTGAACCGTTACGTCGGAACCCGCGCGCACGCCGCTGTCGACGCGAATCCCGGGGCTGGCCGGCGCGGCGTATTGCTGGATGCGGCCGGTGGAGGGCACAAAGTTCGCGCCCGGATTTTCGGCATAGATGCGGCACTCGATGGCATGGCCGCTCTGTCGTAGCTGGTCCTGCTCGAATGGCATCCGGTCGCCGGCCGCGACGAGTAACTGGGCCCGGACGAGATCGTGTCCGACGACCATTTCGGTTACGGGGTGCTCGACCTGCAAGCGGGTGTTGACTTCAAGAAAGTAGAACGCGCCGCTTTCGTCGAGGATAAACTCGACGGTGCCGGCGTTGGTGTAGCCGATCGCCTTTGCGGCGCGCACCGCGGCTTCGCCCATCCTCGCGCGCAGGTCGGCGGAGAGCGCGGTGGAGGGCGACTCTTCGACGATTTTTTGATGTCGCCGTTGAATGCTGCACTCGCGCTCGAAGAGATGTACCACGTTTCCGTGCGCGTCGCCGAAGATCTGGAATTCGATGTGCCGCGGGCGCGAGATATACTTCTCGATGAACACCCGTGGATCG
>DATMEE010000498.1:0-9662 GCA_035557035.1 Phycisphaerae bacterium | reverse complement strand
CGGATGGTACACGACCGCCCACCACGCCCCGGCCTGCCACGTCACCGCATCCTCCAGCCGTAACGTCCGCGTCGTCAGGATCGCGACCAGAATCATCATCGCCATCGGCACTTCGTACGACAGCATCTGCGCGGCCGCCCGCATCCCGCCGTAAAACGCATATTTGTTGTTGCTCGCCCAGCCGGCCAGCACCACGCCGTAAACGCCCAGCGAGCCGATCGCGACGATGTACAGAATCCCGATATCAATGCTGGCGATCTGAGCGCGGATCGTCTCCCCCTCCGGCATCCACGGCCAGCGGAATTCCCCGCCCCACGGAATCACCGCGAAGCCGATCATCGAAACCGCAAACGCCAGAAATGGCGCCAAGAGGAAAAGACCTCGATCGACGTGCCACGGAACAATGTCTTCCTTCAACAGGAGTTTGATTCCATCCGCCAGCGGCTGCAAAAGCCCTGCGGGCCCCACGCGATTCGGCCCGTAACGATCCTGCACCCACGCAGAAATCTTCCGCTCCAGATAAATGCAGTACGCCACGGCCGTCATGATCGCGCCAAAAACCGCCAGCGCCAGCAAAATGCTGAACCAGAACTGATCGGCCAGAATTGTTTTGACGAGTTCCATGATCGCCGTAAGTCCAAGCGTGTCACTGCCCTATAGCAGTGGAAACCGAGTGTGCCACTGCTCTGTGAGCAGTGAGAGCGCGAAGCCCTTTCCAAATCAACGCGGGACGCTTAGGCGCCCGAAGGGCGCCAAACCCTCCGTTGTATTTCATCAATGGGCATGAGCCGGCATCTCCGGCGGCACATGCACATTCGCAAATTCGGAAATCGTCTCCGCCATCGCCGCGCGCACGCTCTGAGCGTTGTACAAACCGGTTCGCCCGGCGAGGGCATGAAGATACTGACCGTCCCGCTGACAACCATCCGGCGGATGAATCGCCGCCTCAAACGGCTGAATCTTCCCCTGCACGTTCATGAACGAACCTGACCGCTCCACCCACGCGCAGCTCGGCACGATGACCTTCGCCGCTTCCGTCAGCGCGCTCGGAAACATGTCCTGCACAATCAGCGTCTCAATCTTGCCCGCGGCCGCCGCAAGCTCCCTCGACACCCACTCCTCCGGATAACCGCCGGTGATCCATGCCGCCGCGAAGTCACCCTTGATCGCCGACTTCACGAAATCGTCGAATGACAGCACGCGCCCGCCCATGGCCGCGAGGATCATCTCGATGCCCCGGCGGTTCGGGCATTTCTCGGCATGTATCGTGAACTTCACCGGAGCGCCGTTCCCGACCGGAAACTTCTTATCCTCGCCCGCTACCGGAACCGGCCCCATCGCAAGCACGGCCTGCGGCGCGACGTCGCGAATGAACCGCGCCAGCAGCCACGCCTCCTCGCACGCCATGAACGGCGACAACACGGCCGCCACCCCGGTTCCCGAATTCTCTTTGGCAATGTCGACCAGCCGCAGCCGCAGAACCTCGTCCAGCGCGCTCCAGTCGGGATAACTCTCCTCGGCTCCGCGCCGCACCATCAACCGCTTGATGCGCCGCTCGTCCTGAACGTGCTTCCAACCATAGCGGCCTTCGTCGCACATCCACCAGTCGTTCACGCCTGGGTTCCATCGAGGCCGCAACCGCCAGACCCTCCCGGCGTTGTGATCGACGTCGATCGCGCAACCCGTGGAGCAGCGCGGGCAGATGCTCTTCGTGCTCTTGAGGAACCAGACGCGCTGGTCCATCAGAAAGTCCTTGTCCAGCAGCGATCCGACCGGACAGAGGTCCACCACATTCCCTTGCAGCTCGTTCTCCAGCGGCACGCCGGGAAAAATATCGATCTCCGATTTGCTGCCGCGCTGAATGATTCCCAGCTCGCCCGTGCCCGCGACTTCGTTGCAGAAGCGCACGCACCGCGAACACATCACGCAGCGATCCTGATACAGCAGCGTCTTGCTGCCGATGTCCTTCTTGGGATTCTTGTTCTTGGCCTCGACCATCCGGCTGCTGGGATTGCCGAAGCCAAGCGAATAATCCTGTAGATGGCATTCGCCGGCCTTGTCGCACACCGGGCAATCCAGCGGGTGGTTCAACAGGAAAAACTCCATGCACTCCCGCTGATTCTCCTCCACCTTAGGCGAGGCAAACCGCACCTCCATCCCGTCCTTCACCGGCGTCTGGCAACTCGGGAACAGCTTCGGCGCCCAATCCATCTCCTTGGTCTTGGGATTGGGCATCTTCATTTCCATCAGGCATAGCCGGCACGAAGCGACGACCGTGAGCCCCGGATGGTAGCAGTAATGCGGCACGTCCCACCCGGCCTCGAGCGCGGCCTGAAGCACGGGGACGTTTTCCCGGCATTCGAGCGTTTTCCCATCGATAATGAGCTTCGCCATCCGGGTTACTCTTGAGGCCAAACGGCTCAATAGTCACTTCGTGAAAAATATCACAGAGTCGAAACGCATTCTAGTCCAATTATTGGTTCTCCGCGATACCAAACTGCAAAGCCCCGGCGAAGATTCGCCGGGGCGTTGAGATTGATACCGATCACCCTGAATGGATTACTGGAGAAGTGATAGCACCGTCTGCGGAGTCTGGTTCGCAATCGCCAGGATGCTCGTCCCCGCGCTGACGAGAATCTGATTTCTAGTCAGCAGGCTCGTCTCCTGCGCGAAATCCAGGTCGCGAATGCTCGACTCGGCCGCCGTCAGGTTCTCCATCGTGATCGAAAGCTGGTTCACGTTGGTGTCGAGCGTGTTCTTCTCGAACGCGCCCAACCGGCCGCGCAGGACCGAGACCTGCCGAATCGCCTCTTCGATGACCAGCGCCGCTTGCGAGGCCTCGCCCTTCGTCAGCGCATACTGCCCCGCGTCGGTGATTTCCTGCAAATAGCCCAGCGTCGCGTTGCCCAGCCGGGTGGCCGCCACCGATTGCACGCCGATGTTCACCTGCTGATTGGTGTCCACGCCTGGCCCGAGTTGGAAAATCGCCCCGCCGCCGGCAATCGCGAATGACGAGGACGACCCGTCGATGTTGAACGCCTCCTGAATCCGCAGCTCCAACCCCAGGGTGCTGTTGTTGATCGAAAGATTGAGTCCCTTGCCGACGATGCCCGCGCCGTTGATGGTCGCCGAGACATCACGCCCTTCATCCCGCGCCTTCTGCGCCCCGGTCGCATCCTCAAAGAGATCTTGTATCGCCCCCGTCCCGCCAATCTCCTGCACGCTCACGAACGCGTCGCTGCCATAACCCACCGATGTCAGTACCAAGCCGGACGCCGCGATACCGTTAATGAACGTGGCGCTCACGCCCGTCGCATCTGTTTTGCTGTTGATCGCCTGCAATATCGCCGACGCGGTCTGGCCCGATTGCAATGGAATCGAGTCCACCCCATTTTGTCCCGCGATCTCGATCGTGACCGAACCGCTCAGCACGTCGACCGGAAAGAAGAGTTCCGCACGTTGCGCCGCCTGTATGACGTTGACTTCGACGGGCACGAAGGGGGCCGTGCCGAGCTGCGCCTTGCTGATGTTGATGTCCGTCAGCTCGCCTGCGGTGATCCCGCTGGTGATGTAGGAGAGCGAACCATTGAGCAGCCTCCGCCCCGCGAAAGTCGTGGTGTTCGCGATTCGCGTGATGGAATTGATCGCGTCGTCGATCTGAAGCTGGTTGGCCCGGATTTCGTCGTCCGACACGGCCCCCTCGTTGGCCGCTTCGATGATCAGGCTCTGAATGTCATTCAACAGATTAGCGACCTCGTCCAGCGCGCCCTCCGTCGTCGCGATCACGTTGCTCGCCCGTTGCGAGTTCGCGATCGCCTGCCGAACCGACTCGATCTCCGAACGCAGGTTTTGCGACACGATCAGACCGGCCGGATCGTCCGCCCCCCGGTTGATCCGCAGCCCGGTGGAAAGCCGTTCCAGCGAAAGCTGCAGCGACTGCTGCGACCGCGACAGATTCCGCACCGCGGTCAGCGCCGCCGTGTTCGTGTTGATGCGCGTCATGGACGCATGCCTCCCTGAATAACCGGCCGGGTGCTCCGGGTGTACTCACCTGGGGTCTCGATTAGGGCACTGGCTAGGATTGATTCAATCGTGCCATGAATCCTACACCGGCTTCCGATCTCACTGACCGTTCTTCGGCTCGTCTTTGCCCGGCTTCCGGCCCGATCCGCCCGGCGGCCCCGCTCCCGGCCCGCCCTTCGCCGGTCCCCCGCCCGGCAGATCTTCCGGCTTGATGTTCGCCGCCGCCCGGTTCTCGCGCTTGATGGCGTCGTACACTTCCTTGCGATGCACGGGAATGTGCGACGGCGCATTGATCCCCAGCCGCACCTTGTCGCCGCGAATATCGACGACGGTGATCTCCACGTCGTCGCCGATCATGATTGTTTCATCGCGCTGACGCGATAGCACCAACATAGGTGGCTCCTCTCGGGTCACGCCGACGCGAGAAGCCGTCAACGCAAGCCTGTGAATGTCGTCCTGACATATGACTCACCTTCTTCCATGAAGCCGCGGGAATTCCTCGATCAGCAAAGTGCGTAGCACTTTCCGAGCCCGAAGCGCTAGCGAGGGCGTCTCTCACCCAGTTCGCTGCAACTCCTATTGATCTTAGGCTCTCACGCCGGCAGAGTTTCACACACGGCTGCTCTAAGCTGTCTTGCTCATCGCACGATGCTGCTGCTGGCCGCCGAGCCGCATGAGCGGGTGCCGCGTCGAATACTTCTTCTCCGACAGCACCAGTTGCTTGCCCACCCGCGTCGCCACGTTGATCACCAGCGGACCCTGCAGGTTGCCGGTGAGCATCTCTTCAACCTTGTTCACGATGACGAACACCTGCGAACCCGTCGTGTCCGCCAGCCCGATCTGCGCCAGGTCTTCCGTCTTGATCCCGATCCGATAGTCCGGCACGAACAGCCGCGGGTCGCACACCACGAACGCCAGTTCCGGCCGATGAACCGCCTGCATCCAATAGAAGGCGCTGTCCTCCCCGGTCTGAATCAGCGCGTATTCGCGATCGTCCGGAAAGCCCAGCAGGCCCTTCGGAAAATTCAGAAACCGCTGGTCGTCTACTTCAATTCCTCCGAACCTTGAAGTCTGGATCATCATATCACCGTCGCTCCCGGCCGCTTATCCCACGGCCACTCGTAAGGATCGTTCGCCTGCGTCGCGACGCGGCCAGTGCCGCGTTCACGTCATCGAACGCTCTATGTTCCCATCCGTCGCCGCCCGCAACAAATCCATTCATTGCAGGTAGTTCAACAACGACAGATTCAGGGTCTTCGAACCGGTCAGCAGGGTCGCCTGCAAGGCCGTCTGGGCCTGCTGAAACCGGGCCACCGCCTCGACAAAATCCACGTCGCGCAGCTCGGAGAGCAGCGTGCCGGTCGCCGCCACCGCGTCTTCAAGCTGCGTCACTCTCGACTGCATGTCCCGCGAGCGCGCCCCCACCTGGCCCGCCGCATTCGCCACGCGCTTCTGCGCCTCGTTGATCAAAGTCCCCGCCTGGGTGATATCCGCGCCGTCATCGGCCAGCAGTCCGTCGCGCAAGCGATACAGCGCGCTGAAGATGCCCGTCTGCGTGAAACCCCCAACCTGCGATCCATCCAGCACCGTTGACGTGCCTGTGACATCCAGGCCCAATTCGCCTGCCACCGGCGACAATGGCGGATTCGGACTGGTCACGGTGATCGGATTCGGACCCGCAGGACCGGTCAGCCGCAACCCCGCCCCGTTCGGCGCGATGTCCGCGACGACCCCCGCGCCAGCCGCCGTCGATGCCGTATTTATGGCATCAAGCACGTCCTGTACGTCGACCGCACCGCTCAAATCCACGTCGAACGCCACGCCGTTCGCATTCGTGATCCGCAGATCGTTTCCATCTACTGGATGAATGCCCCGCCCGTTGTTCAGTCGTGAAAGCGGCGTCGAACCGGCGAGCGTGCGTAACCCCAGCGTCGCCGCATCAGCTCCGCCGTTTTCGCCGATGAGCAACGTCGTTCCAGCCGCGAGGTTTTCAAGCTCGAACCCATCGCCGGCGTCATTGATCCGCGCCCGGACGTGAACGCCCGAATTGTTGATCGCGTTCAAAACGTCCTGCACCGTCGCCGCGCCCGCGAAGCTCACCGTCCGCGTCACGCCACCGTTGGTGATCGTCATGCCACTAGGCAGCGCGATCCCGCCTGCCCCCAGGTCGCCAAGCTCCGTCGTCAGCGTCATGCGCCGATCGAGATTCAACCCGTTGATCGCCACGCCCGCCCCGACCGTCTGCTCGATACCCAGGTCAGCCGCCGTCGTTCCCGATCCGACATCGCTGATCGCAATGCCGCTCCCGCCCGGCGGCGTCACGCGCAGCGTCGTGCCGTCTGCCGGATTGATCGCCAGCGTTAACCCGCTCCCGGCGGCCGCCGCCGCGTCATTGAATCGCGCGATGACATCCCGAACGGTCTCCGCTCCCGCAAAATCGACCGTGAACTGGACGTTCGGCCCGGTCTCGGTTATCTGCACTTGGCCGAGACCAATGCCAGTGCCATTCGCTCCACGCAGCTCACTCAGCCGTCCATCGACATTCAGTTGCACGTCAAACGCGACATCGCCGCCAATGACCGCTTCCCGGGTGCCGAACAATTCGCTCGTCGTCAAATTGAATCGAAGCGTCGATGCGAAATCGACAACCGTCCGCCGGTCGCCCTGGTCCGCGGCAAACGTCGTCCGGCCGGCCGCATCATTGAGCGGCAACACATCGACGTTCCGCCCGCCGAACAGGTACTGATTTTGATACCGCCGATTCCCGATGTTCTGAAGCTGCGCGATAATCCCCTCGATGACACTGGCCTGCGCCGTGCGCTCCTCGGTGCTCTGCAGGCTGCCGGCCTGCTCGCTCGCGATCCGCGCCGCGTCGTTGAGCAAGTCCGAGATTTCGCTGATCGCGGTATCCGCAGTCGCCAGAAATCCGTCGGCGCTGCGGATATTCGTGAGAATCTGATCCTGCCCCTCCAGCGACTTCATCAGCCGCGCGATCTTCTCCGCCGCGATCGGATCGTCGCCGACCGACAACAGTCGCTGCCCGGAGCTGATCCGCTGCTCGTCCTGAAAGATCTGCAGCGTGCTTCGCTGAAGCTGCGAAATCAGCGTATAAGTCCGCAGACTCGTCGAAACCCGCGATAGTGATCCAGCAGAACTGATACTCATTTCACTTTGTGCCTTTTTGCCTTACGTCACGTCATTCTGAGCGAAGCGAAGAATCTGGCCGCTGCCCCGTAATGCTCTATCTCATGAGTCCCAACAGCGTCTGCAACATCTCATCCACCACCTGCATGTACCGCGCCGCCCCCTCGTACGCCCGCTGAAACTGAACCAGATTCACCGCCTCCTCGTCGAGATTCACGCCCGAGATACTCTCGCGCTGCACCGTCAGCGAATCGAAAATCACCCCCGACGCCTGCTCGGCCCCATCCGCCGCCGACGCGCTCACCGCGAGCTGCGCCATCGACGAGTTGTAAAATTCGTTCAGCGAAGCCCCGCCCAGGCCCGCCACCGCGAGGTCCTGCAACCCTGCCAGCTTGATGGCATTGGCGTTGTCGCCCGAGAACAACTTCGGATCGTCCGTGGGCCGCGCCGCCGCCAGATAGTTCACGTTTCCGGTGATCAGTGCATTCACGTCGATGTCGACGCTGCCGGTCCCCGTGAAAAACGTATTCAGCCCCAGCGCCGCCAGTGCCCCAGATGTGTCATCCAGAAACGTGTAGCTGTACCCGTCCGCGGCCGTGAGCTGCAACTTCCCATTCGCGAGCACCGTGGCCGTCACGTTAGGAACGTTGGCGTTAATGTCAGCCGCCAGTGAATCGAGCGTGGTATCGGTCCCGATGCCGTCGAGATCGACGTTGATCTGCCGCGTCGTCACCACCGCCCCGGTGTTCGCATCGCGCACGTTAATGAAGAATGACCCCGATTGCGGCAGCAGCGCCAGCCCATTGTCCGCCGTGTTCAACGCCAGGCTCGAATCAATGACCGCATTCGTCCCGGTCAGACTCGTGAACGCCGACAACCCCTGCCCGCCCGCGTGAATCTTGTTGAACTCCTGAATGATGCCCGTCGCCAGCGAATCCAGCCGCTGAAGCTGCAGTGTGTTGTGCGTGTCCCGAGCCGCGACCAGCCCGTCGATCATCCCGCTGCTCGTCGAAATCAAACCATTGTTGAGCTTCAACCGCACTTCGGCCGTCGGTAGATTGTCCGCCCCGGTCACGATCTCCGCCTTCAATCCGAAAGACTGCCCGTATTGAATCAGCGACTCGTTCGCGATGTACACGTTCACCGCGCCATTCGGCTGCTCGCGAACGCTGATCGTGAATATCTCCGAAAGACTTCCCAGCAATTGATCGCGCTGGTCCCGCAACGCCGAGGCCTGCCCGTTGCTCCCGGCCTCGGCGATCGTGATCTGCGTGTTCAGATCCGCGATCTGCGTCGCCAGCCGGTCCGCCTCCCCCACCGACGTCTGAATGTCCTTGTTGATGTCGTGCCGCTGATTGACCAGGTCCGTGCGAATCGACTGAATCCGTTGCGTCAGCCGCGTCGCCGTGTTCACCACGATGCCACGGGTGGCCGCGCTCTCCGGCGTGTTCTGCAAATCGCTCACCGAGCTGAAGAATTCCGAAAGCAGCGAGCCGAGGTTCGAATCACCGAGCGGATCGAGAATCCCCTCCAGCCGCGCCAGACCGCTGCGCTCCGCACCCGCCGACGATCTGTCCGATCCGGCCGTCCGCAGCCGCGCCTGCAGCGACTCACTGATGGCACGTGTGATTGATGCGATGCGAACGCCGTTGCCGAGCTGCCCCACGCGGAACGACTGCCCCGCCAGCGCCGCGAGCTGCGCCGTGTTGCGCGTGTAGCCGGGCGTCGCCACGTTGGCGATGTTCTGCCCCGCGATCTGCAGCGCCGCCTGGTACGCCGCCAGCGCGTTCTGACCGATTCCAAATGCCGACGTCAGTCCCATGGCTTATCCCACCGCATCCAGCACGGCCACTTGTCCATGACTCTCAATGGCGCCGCGCGGTGAATACATTCGCGGCGATTCCTCGTCACGCGTGAACGCGCTGAAGACGACCTTGAAGTGCGCCAGCATTTCGCGGCACACGAGTTCGACGACCCTGTTCGCCTCCGCCACCTTGAGCATTTTCTCCCGCAGCGCCGCCCCGACTCGCGCGAGTGCCGCGCCCGGGTCTCCATCGAGCCGAGAGCACAGACTCCGCAGCGACACATTCTCCGCTCGCGGCGGAATGGGCATCCCCAGCAGCCTGCTCAATTCCACGCCGAGCCAGCACCGCCGCTGATCCAGCGTCCCGACCTGCGCCGCCAGCTCGCTCTCACGTTGCGACGCGCCCGTCATGGCTTCCACATCGCTGCGCCGCATCGCCTCCAGCTTCCCGCGAATCACGTCAAGCATCCGATCCTGAAGCACGCCAAGCTGCTCCAGCACCCCCGTCAGCTCGTTTGCTAATTCTCTATTTTGCAAGCAATTCACCGTTCTTCTTGTTCCCAATCGCCAAATTACTGTCCCCAGTTTCGGCGTTTCGACGTTTCGGCGTTTCGGCGTTTGCCTCCGCGTTTCGCGCAAACGCCCGATACATGCTCTCCGCAATCGGATCCCCCGCCGCCTGCCCCATTCG